>JALERO010000166.1 GCA_022764265.1 Eubacterium sp.
TTTTCAATTCGATATTCAGTTGTTTTAGATTATCAGAAAGATTCTTCTCAAATATTTCTACTGTGATATGGTCCACGCCTGCAGCCGGGTGATTGGTATGAACTTTTTTCCATGCCTGATGCAATTTCTGTAAATCAATAATCTTATTATATAAACTCATTTTTCCCTTCTCAAATTATAATAATGCCTTCTTGTAAATAATTTATTTCCGACGATTTTTTACCGGTATCAATCCCGATAACCGAAACCAGTTCCTCACAATTTTTACAAAGCGGATAAATTCGGATATTAGCTTCTTCGTCTTTTCCCAAACAGATTATTTCCATGAGCTTCTGGTATAATTCCCGGTATCTTTCGCCGGGCAGGCAGCATTCAAACACGCTGTACTGAACTCTTTTCCCATATCCCTCCAGAAGCTTTGCAATTTTTGTCCGTTCTTTATCAATGGAAATGTCATAACTCACCAGATATTTCTTCTTTCCACGCATAAGGCTGATAATCCTCCCCTTTCATAATGCATTTTTTTAAAGAGGCAATCTGCCGGTGAATCACTTTACGAAAAGAGCTTTCTCCGGAAACAGAGTTTTTTCCATTCATCCAGCGCTCATATTCAGAACAAAAATTCCTGAATCCATCTTCGTTCAGTGAAATCATTCCCTCGCTGTCCTCAAAATCATATTTTCCAAAAATCCGTTTGTTAAAAACAAAAATAACAAAACGGTCTGCGACCGGTTGTCGGAATTCCTCAATGATATCTAATGCCAGTGATTTTCTCCCATAACGAATCCCGTGAAGAAATCCCAGATAGGGTTCAAAGGATTCTGCTTCCAATGAGGAGCATATCTCCTTGGTTAAAAAGGTATATGTCAGACTCAGAATAATATTCACCGGATCTCTGGGAGGACGTCGATTTCTCCCGGAAAATGTAAAATCACACTTCAGCATCCTGCCGAATGCCCGAAAATAAATGTTGGCACAAATTCCTTCTACACCCAGAATCTGATTGGGATTCTCCTTCGTTTCGATTTCTTTTAAATGCCTTTCCAGGCTTCTGACATCTACCTTCCAGTCATACCCTGTATCATCCCACCGAAAATGTCTTATCAGCGAAATCTGATTGCAGATTTTATTTGCAACTATTTTTTTCGCCATTTCCAGCCGTCGATTTATGTCCATGTAAAACTGATATTGTTCAAAACGAAGAAAGATATTTTTCGAGGAATCCGCTGCCGTCTGCCCAACATATTTTCCATTCCGGGAAAAGTAGCTGATATCAATCCCCTTTTCCAGAAACATATGCATCGCCTGGGTGGTAAGCTGAACATTCCCAATCAGTTCCAGATTGTCAAGATAGAGCATCGGAATCTCCAGCAAACTCTGCCCGTTTTTGGTCACTGAAATTCTTTCCCCGCTTTTCCGAATCGTAGCGCCAGCCTCTTTTACATAAACAACTGCCATTATTTCTTCTCCATTTTATTTTTTATTTATCATCAATCGTTTTTCCCACAGATTCCTGTGCAGTATAATTCTTAGAATCCGCCGGGTTTAACCACATCACTTTTTTACGATATTCTTCAAATGGTATTTTCTCAATCTTGCAGAATTTTTCAAACATCTCCAGAACAAACTGTTTAAATTTCAGAAAATCATGACGGCTGACCGGTCCCAGACCATGGGCAAAAATCGAATTATTACGAAGAAGAACCATAGCACGAATCCGTTTTAAGAGGATAATATCTTTTTCCGCTTCATCATGAATTATCGGGTCTCCCAGTGCCGCCAGAATAATATATCCCTCCAGCAATGAAACCTGCTCCGGCAGATAATCACTGTTGCACTTACCAAAAACACTGATTTTAATCTCCCTCACCTTTGCTTTCAGTTTCTGTATTCCCTCTTCCGGAGTGATATCCTGAAACTCCGGAAAATCCTTCGTATTATATCTGATTGCTTTATAGTCCATTTTTGACACATACAGATTATAACGATACAGCCGTCTTTGTTCTACCATTTCCAGCAGGCGGTAATAAAGCAGTGTCGCCATATCATATTTGCATTGCTCTTCTCTCACAAAAGCATTCTGGCATATGGTAAACATCAATGATACAATGAGCTTCTTTTTCTTCAAAATTTCGCTGCTTCTTCTATTCCCTGCATAAAATGGGATTTCCGAGAGGGACATCAGGATTTCTTCCTGTTCCTTCAGCTTTTCGTAAAAATCCATCATCAGAAAATACGGATATAACTGCATGTCTCGTTTCATCTGGCGGTTCAACATTTCAGAAGGAGGCCTCCGCTTCAAACGCGCAAAGCGCTAAGCGGTGGGTAATAAACTAGTTTCAGTAGCGGGTGACAATCCCCTTCTGAAATGTTGAGCCTCCGGCGGATTGCAGAGATGCGCATTTGAAATTTGTCATGCTAATGCATGACGCGCATCTCGCAGCAAGAACGCCGAGGCGTTCTTGAAGAGAGAAAGAAAGAGGGAAATAAATGAAAAAATATGATTATCTCATTGTAGGAGCCGGACTGTTTGGCAGTGTGTTTGCTCATGAAATGACCCAGCGTGGTTTTTCCTGTCTGGTGATTGAAAAAAGAGATCATATCGGAGGAAATATTTATTGCGAGAATGTGGAAGGGATTCATGTACATAAATATGGAGCCCACATTTTCCACACCTCTGATAAAGAAGTCTGGGATTATGTGAATCAATTTGCGGAGTTTAACCATTATGTGAATTCACCGATCGCAGTATATAAAGATGAACTGTATAATCTTCCATTTAATATGAATACCTTCAGCAAGCTGTGGGGAATCCGCACGCCACAGGAGGCGAAGGATATTATTGCGGAGCAGATTGCAAGCCTTAATATCGGAGAACCGCAGAATCTGGAAGAACAAGCGTTGTCTCTTGCAGGTAGAGATGTTTACGAGAAGCTGGTCAAAGGCTACACCGAAAAGCAGTGGGGCAGAGACTGCAAAGATTTGCCGCCGTTCATTATTAAACGACTTCCCCTTCGTTTTACTTATGATAATAATTATTTTAACGATCGCTATCAGGGGATTCCGATCGGAGGCTACACGAAAATGATCGAAAAAATGCTGGAAGGCTCAGAAGTTATGCTGAATACAGATTATTTCGAATTTCGGGAAAAATATCCGGAGGCTGCAAAGAAAACAGTGTACACAGGTCCGTTGGATGCGTATTTTGACTATAAGCTGGGAATTCTTCAGTACCGTACTGTCCGTTTTGAGACGGAACTCCTTGAGATGGAAAATTACCAGGGTAATGCCGTAGTCAACTATACAGAAAGAGAGATTCCTTATACACGAATTATCGAACACAAGCATTTTGAATTCGGAACGCAGCCGGTGACTGTCATTTCCAGAGAGTATCCGGAAGAGTGGAAACCGGGAATGGAACCGTATTATCCGATCAATGATGAGACCAACGAAACGCTGGCTGATGCGTATCGGGCGCTGGCAGAAAAGGAAGAAAATACAATATTCGGCGGAAGGCTTGGCAATTACCAGTATTTTGACATGGATAAGGTGGTCCGGTCAGCATTGAATCTTGTTGAATCACAGCTTTAAATTGCAAAAATTGTTGACATTGATAGAAACATGGGATAGAATTGTACTATACCTTAAGAGAATTATAAAATACAAAAGAGTAGGAAGGGTAAAGTGTGTCACGCGTACCCTTCCTTAAGGTGTCTTCATAATTCTCTCTTGATGACAACGATGCAGCGGGATAACCATAGGAAGAAGATAAGGTAAAAGGAGAAAAAATTGGCAGATCAGAAAATGGAAGATGCAAGATTAAGTTTTTCCAATATCATGGAAACACTTCTGAAACAGGCGCATCAGAATAAGAATGTACTGGAATACAAGGAGATCAATGACGCATTTAGGAATGTGGAACTGACTCCGGAGAAGTTTGAATGGATTTTGGACTACTTTGAGAAACAAGGTGTCGATGTCCTGAATACAAGTGAAGAAGATGCCGATGATAATTATATTGATGATGACGGCGAAGAAGTCGAGCTCATCGATGATACCGATATTCTGGAAGGTGTCAGCCTGGAGGATCCGGTGCGCATGTATTTAAAAGAAATCGGTAATATCCCTCTGCTTACAGCGGAAGAGGAAGTCTTTCTTGCACAGCGGATTGAAAAGGGAGACGAGCAGGCCAGAAAGCAGTTGATCGAAGCCAACCTTCGTCTTGTTGTCAGCATTGCCAAAAAGTATGTCGGCAGAGGCATGTCCTTCCTTGATCTGATTCAGGAAGGTAATATGGGGCTCATGAAGGCGGTTGAAAAGTTTGATTATAAAAAGGGAAACAAGTTCAGTACCTATTCCACCTGGTGGATTCGCCAGGCAATTACGAGAGGTATTGCCGATACGGCGAAGACCATTCGTGTGCCGGTACATATGGTTGAGACGATCAATAAGACACTTCGTACATCCAGAATGCTTCTGCAGGAATTAGGACGAGAACCTACCAATGAAGAGATTGCCAAGAAGATGAATATGCCGGTGGCTAAGATCGATGAGATCTTGAAGACCTCCAGAGATCCGGTTTCTCTGGACACACCGATCGGTGAGGAGGAAGACAGCCAGCTGGGTGACTTTATCGAGGACGAATCCCTTCTCTCTCCGGTGGATTCCGCATCCTTCTCCATGCTGAAAGAAGAGCTGGAAGTGGCCATGGCATCTCTCACGGAAAGAGAGAGAAATGTGATCAAGCTCCGTTTCGGACTGGACGATGGCAAGACGAGAACTCTGGAAGAAGTCGGAAAGGAATTCAACGTAACCAGAGAGCGTATCCGTCAGATTGAGGCGAAGGCACTCCGCAAGCTGAGACATCCGAGTCGCAGCAGAAAGCTGAAAGATTTCCTTGAGTAGGAAGCCAAGGGATACAATTATATAATGACTTTTACAAAAGGGAAGACTGGAAGAGCAGGCTTCCCTTTTGTTGATTAGAAGAGAGGAATCTTCGAATGGATATTGCCAAATGAAAAATAATTGATTAAAATAATGGGAAAGCTATTCATACCAAGGAAGAAAGGAATAAAAAATGAAAGATGGATTTTTGCGGGTCGCAGTGGCTTCCGTTAATGTGAAGGTTGCAGATCCGGTCTATAATAGAGAAATGGTAATGGAGACGGTTTGTAAAGCAAGAGAAAGGGGGGTGAAGGTGCTTGTCCTTCCGGAACTGGTATTGTCTGCCTATACCTGCAGTGATTTATTCTGGCAGAATCCTCTTCTGACCGAGACAAAGAAGCAACTCGGAATCCTTTTGGATGAAACAAAGGATATGGACATGGTGATCGTGGTGGGAATGCCTCTGATGGTTAATCATAATCTGTTTAACTGTGCTGTTTTTATCCAAAAAGGTAAGATTCTAGGGGTAGTGCCGAAAAAACATCTGCCGAATTACTCTGAATTTTATGAACTGAGGCATTTCACTCCGGGACGGAGAGAGGTGGAAATGATTCGACTCTGTGGACAGGAAGTGCCTTTTGGAATGAACCTGCTGTTTTGTTGTGAGAATATGGAAGAACTGGTGTTAGGATGTGAGATTTGTGAAGATCTTTGGGTTCCATTGCCGCCGTCCACCTATCATGCACTGGCAGGTGCCACGGTGATCTGTAACCCATCCGCCAGTGATGAGACCACAACGAAGGATACCTACCGGAGAAATCTGGTCAATTCCCAATCAGCGAAATTGGTCTGCGCTTATCTGTATGCTTCTGCCGGAGAGGGAGAATCTACTCAGGATCTGGTGTACAGCGGGCACAATATGATTTCCGAATACGGAACCATGTTGGCAGAATCGGGACGATTTGAAAATGAATATATCGATGCGGAGATTGACCTGCAGAGGCTGGAAGCTGACCGCAGAAAGATGAGTACCTTTGTCAGTGATGACATGGGTCAAGATTACCACAGAATATATTTTACTCTGGAAGAAGAAGAGACGGAACTGAATCGGTTTTTCTCCAGAACGCCGTTCATTCCTTCCAATAAAAAAGACAGAGATAAACGATGCGATGAGATTCTGACCATTCAGGCGATGGGGCTGAAAAAGAGACTGGCCCACACCCATTGTCAGTCGGCAGTTATCGGAATCAGCGGTGGTCTGGATTCTACGCTGGCGGTGTTGGTGACCGCAAGAGCCTTTGATATGCTGGAGATTCCAAGAGAAAATATCGTCTGTGTGACCATGCCTTGTTTCGGAACCACCGATCGGACTTACTCCAATGCTACGACGCTGACCAGAAAGTTGGGAGCTACTTTGCGGGAGATTCGGATTAATAAGGCTGTGGAACAACATTTTGAAGATATCGGTCATGACAGTGAGGTGCATGACGTAACCTACGAGAATTCCCAGGCAAGGGAAAGAACGCAGATTCTGATGGACATCGCCAATCAGACCAACGGAATGGTCATCGGAACCGGAGATATGTCCGAGCTGGCTCTCGGATGGGCGACCTACAACGGAGACCATATGTCCATGTATGCGGTGAACTGTTCCGTGCCGAAAACACTGGTCAGACATCTGGTGAGATACTATGCGGATACAGCCGATTCGGAAGAACTGAGAAATGTGTTGTTTGACATCCTTGACACACCGGTCAGCCCGGAACTCCTTCCACCGGTGGATGGAGTGATCTCTCAGATAACAGAAGACCTGGTGGGACCTTATGAACTTCACGATTTTTATCTGTACTATATGCTTCGATTCGGGTTTGCACCGGAGAAAATATTCCGGCTGGCGAAGAAAGCCTTTGGAGAGGAATATGATGATGCCACTCTGTACAAATGGCTCCGCACCTTCTGCTGGAGATTCTTTGCACAGCACTTCAAACGCTCCTGCCTGCCGGATGGACCGAAGGTCGGATCCATCGCCGTATCTCCAAGAGGAGATCTGCGTATGCCAAGCGATGCCAGCCCATCCGTCTGGATGGCAGAGATGGATCGTCTGAAAGAGAAGCTGGGATTGTAGATCAGGACTGGGCTTTTTGCAGCGCATTTTTGATGGCCTGCTGAAGAATCAGGCCGGTATATTTATTTTCAGAATTTAATTCAAGATCGTCGATGGAGGATATGTTTTCCAGCTGGGAATTGATATCTTCCAGAGACGGTTCCAGTAAAGGATACATAGCGGTCACGCTTTCGGTCAGATTGGTGAGACTCACGGAAGTAATATGATTTTCATCAACGGAAACCGCAACATCCAGTGTGGTATCACCGAGAGCGATGGTGGAAGTATAGACACCCGGATTGTAGACACCTCCACTTGTTTTGACGGTCTTTTCTTCCGGAGCGAACATGAAAATGAGCAGAAGAATTAAAATAATTGCCAGACAGATAAAAAGAGTGGTGTATATTAATTCTTTTGCTTTTACAACAATGATTTTAGTTTTAGCACTCAAAAATAACAGTCCTTCCAATAATATTTTAATAAATTTTATTCTCCAAATGAGAATATATGAATAATTGATTTGAAAATAAGGAGACAATATGGGACAGGAACGAACATTTCCGGAAGTTTTCCCGGATTTTCAGATTCCGGATAATTTAAAATATGTACTTTCCAATACAATTGTAACCAAGGTGGTGATGAAACAGCAGAAAAATCACCTTGTTGTTTATATGCGGGGAGAGCATATTTTAGGGAAAAAACTGATTAATAAAATTGCATATGATTTGAAGACCCAGCTATTTGGCGGAACCTCCTTATTTCTCTCCATTGATGATACCTATGAGCTGTCTTCCGCCTACACCCTGGAACAGCTGACCAAAGACTACTGGGACAGTATCTTATATGAGATTCGCAAAATGGGGCAGGTGGAATACAGTCTGATGCTTCATGCGGAATGGGGATTTGAAGGAAATATTATGACTATCCTTCTGGAAGATTCTTTTCTGGCTAAAAATAAGTCAAGGGAATTGAAAGAATATCTGGAAGAAATGTACGCCCATCGATTCGGAAAAGAGATTCAGGTGGGCTTTGATTTTACCGATGATGCCAAGAATGCCTTCTATAAAGCGAGAAATCACAAGCTGGATATGGAAGTCGGAATGGTCATGGAACAGATTGAAAAGGTGGAATCGGAGAAATCTGTCGGCAAAAAAGAAGAGGGAGAAAAAGAGCCGAAGAAAAAAAACGTCTACTCCGGAAACTTTTTTGAGGAGCGGGCAAGAAGAAAAGAATTTGCCGGATATAACCGGAAGTCCAAGGATCCGGATATTATTTATGGAAAGGATTGCGATGGCGAAGTAGTTCCAATTGAAGAAATTATTGACGAGATTGGTCAAATCGTAATCAGAGGACAGATCATCAGTCTGGAACTTCGGGAAATCCGACGGGAGAGGACAATCATCAGTTTCAAGATTACGGATTTTACCGATACCATTGTGGGTAAGATTTTTCTGAAAAATGATCAGCTGGCAGAATTTCTGGATCAGTTTGAAAAGGGCAAATTTTATAAAGTTAAGGGTATGCCGAGAATGGATAACTTTGAGCATGATCTCACCTTTTCATCCATTGCGGGAATTAAACCGATACCGGATTTTACTGAAAAAAGAATGGACAAAAGTCTGGAAAAGAGGGTGGAACTGCATCTCCACACGGTGATGAGTGATCTGGACAGTGTGGTGGATATCAAAAAAGTGATTCAGACCGCAAAGGACTGGGGGCACAAAGCTCTGGCAATCACGGATCACGGTGTACTGCAGGCTTTTCCGATAGCCAACCATTGTATCACCATGGATGAGCCGTTTAAAATCATTTACGGTGTGGAAGGGTATTTTGTGGATGACCTGAAAAAGCTGGTGGTCAACGCGAAGGATCAGACATTGATGGATGATTATGTGGTGTTTGACCTGGAAACAACGGGATTTAGTTCGGTTCACGATGCGATTATTGAGATTGGTGCTGTGAAGGTGCAGGGCGGAAAGATTACAGACCATTACAGTGTCTTTGTCAATCCGGGACGTCCGATTCCATTGAGAATTACAGAGCTGACCAGCATTGATGACGCCATGGTGGCCGATGCAGCGGATATTGAGACAATTCTGCCGGAATTTCTTGCCTTTTGTGAGGGCTGCAGTCTGGTGGCTCATAATGCAGAGTTTGATGTCAGCTTTATCGAAGAAAATGCCGGAAGACAGGGATATGACTGCGATTTTACTGTGCTGGATACGGTTCAGATGGCAAGACTTCTGCTGACCGGACTCAATCGTTTTAAATTAAATACAGTGTGCAAATATCTTGGAATCAAGCAGGAACATCATCACAGAGCAGTGGATGACGCGAGGGTAACTGCGGAGGTATTTGTGCGTTTTATTGAGATGCTACATGAGCAGGGCGTGGAGACGGTGGCCCAGCTCAATGAAATGGGAAGTTCCTCTCCGGAATTAATTAAAAAGTCCATGGCTTATCACGGGATTATTCTGGTAAAGAATGAGACAGGAAGGGTAAACCTGAACCGTCTGGTTTCTGCATCCCATCTGGATTATTTCAATCGGCGTCCGCGTATGCCGAAAAGTCTCATTGAAAAATACAGGGACGGATTGATTCTTGGTTCTGCCTGTGAAGCTGGGGAGCTGTTTCAGGCAATCATCCGGGGAAAGAGCGAGGAAGAAATCGCCCGTCTGGTAAATTTCTATGATTATCTGGAAATCCAGCCTATCGGAAATAATGCCTTTATGCTGGAGAGTGATAAATATGATGCGAAAACAGTGGAAGATCTGCAGAATTATAACCGTCGGATCGTAGAGCTGGGGGAACAGTATCACAAGCCGGTGGTAGCTACCTGTGACGTCCATTTTCTGAATCCGGAGGATGAACAGTACCGCAGGATTCTCATGGCGGGAAAAGGCTTTGCCGATGCAGATCAGCAGGCCCCCCTATATTTCAGAACCACCGAAGAAATGCTGGAAGAATTTGCATATCTGGGGGAACAGAAGGCAAGGGAAGTGGTCATCACCAATACCAATAAAGTGGCGGATATGATCGAAAAGATTTCTCCGATTCATCCGGATAAATGCCCGCCTGTCATCCCGAAATCCGATGAGACGCTGACTAAAATCTGTTACGACAAAGCCCATGAAATCTATGGGCCGAATCTTCCGGATATCGTAGAAGAAAGACTGACAAGAGAATTGAATTCGATTATTTCCAACGGATTTGCGGTAATGTACATTATTGCTCAGAAGCTGGTGTGGGATTCCAATGACCACGGTTATCTCGTAGGCTCCAGAGGTTCCGTCGGTTCTTCCTTCGTGGCGACCATGTCCGGAATCACAGAAGTTAACCCACTGTCCGCTCATTACATTTGCCCGGAATGCCATTTCGTTGATTTTGATTCAGAATATGTGAAGCCTTATTCCATGAAAGGTATGTCCGGCTGTGATATGCCGGACCGGGATTGCCCGGTCTGTGGTACAAAACTGTTAAAGGAGGGACATGATATACCATTTGAGACCTTCCTTGGTTTCAAGGGCAACAAGGAGCCGGATATTGACCTGAACTTCTCCGGGGAATATCAGGCAAAGGCCCATAAATATGTGGAGGTTATTTTCGGAGAGGGTAAGGCATTCCGTGCGGGAACCATCGGAACCCTGGCGGAAAAAACTGCCTACGGCTATGTGATGAAATATTTTGAAGAGCGGGGAATCCATAAGCGTCGTTGTGAGATCGAGCGACTGGCGGAAGGCTGTACCGGAGTCAAGAGAACCACAGGACAGCATCCGGGTGGAATCATCGTCGTGCCTCATGAGCACGAAATCTACGATTTTACGGCCATTCAGCATCCTGCCAATGATGTAAATACAGATATTATCACGACCCATTTCGAATATCATTCCATCGACCACAACCTGTTGAAGCTGGATATTCTCGGACACGACGATCCAACCATGATCCGTCGGATGGAGGATCTCACCGGGGTGAATGCCCAGGAGATTCCGCTGGACGATCCGGAAGTCATGGAATTATTTCACGGGACGGAAATCCTCGGCATCAAGCCGGAAGATATCGGAGGTGTAGAGCTGGGATCCCTTGGTGTACCGGAATTTGGGACGGATTTTGTCATGCAGATGTTAAAAGATACCAACCCGAAATGTTTCTCGGATCTGGTGCGTATTTCCGGTCTGTCCCACGGAACCGATGTGTGGCTGGGAAACGCCCAGACCCTCATTGAGTCCGGTCAGGCGGAAATATCCACGGCCATCTGTTGTCGAGATGACATTATGACCTATCTGATTAATATGGGCCTGGATAAAGAAGAGTCTTTTACGATCATGGAATCCGTTCGAAAAGGAAAGGGACTGAAAGACAATTGGGTGGAGGACATGCTCTCCCACGGAGTTCCGGAGTGGTATATCGGTTCCTGCCGTAAAATTAAATATATGTTCCCGAAGGCCCATGCGGCCGCCTATGTTATGATGGGATGGAGAGTTGCATGGTTCAAGGTTCATAAGCCTCTTGCCTATTATGCGGCCTATTTCGGAATTCGTGCTTCTGCTTTTTCCTATGAGATCATGTGCCGGGGAAAAGAAAAACTGGAGAGTGCTCTGGAGGAGTTGACCAGAATGCCGAAGGATCAGCAGACCAAAAAAGACCAGGATACGATCCGTGACGGACGTATCGCTCAGGAAATGTATGCGAGAGGATTTGAGTTCCTTCCGATTGATATATATACGGCGAAAGCCCGGGAATGTCAGATTATCGACGGCAAGATCATGCCGCCGCTGTCCAGTATTGAAGGATTGGGCGATAAAGCTTGCGAACAGATTGAAGAAGCAGCGAAACACGGACCGTTCACCTCTCTGGATAATTTCCGGAATCAGGCCAAGGTCAGCAAAACCAATGTGGATAAGATGGTAGAATTGGGCATTCTCAAAGGCTTGCCGGAAACCGATCAGCTCACCTTTGACTTTTTCATGGCCAACGCATCGGGACAGTAGTGATTTCCGGTTAGACATATGGGAAAAACCATGTTATGATACCCATAGTAAAAAGAACCGGATAACGGAAATAGAATAATGAATGAGAGGAATATTATGTCTTATATTAAAAATGCAGAAATACAGGGAAATGCATGGGTAGCAGAAGGGGCTGCCGTAATCGGCAATGTAATAGTGGGAGATGAGAGCTCAGTCTGGTATAACGCAGTGATTCGCGGGGATCTGGCACCGATTACCATCGGATGCGGCTCCAATATTCAGGATGGAGTTGTGGTTCATGCCGATCAGGGATTCCCATGTTCCATTGGAAACAGTGCGACAGTAGGTCATAATGCAGTGATTCACGGATGTACCATTGGGCACAATACGGTAATCGGCATGGGAGCCATCGTCATGAATGGCGCCAAGATTGGAAATGATTGTATTGTCGGAGCAGGCAGTGTGGTAACCCAGGGAACGGAAATTCCTGATGGAATGCTGGCTCTCGGAACACCGGCTAAGGTAATCCGTCCACTGACAGAAGAAGAGAAAAAAGAAAATCAGACCAATGCGCTCACTTATATGTTGATGAAAAATGTACAATAATAGTATATTTCCTGTCAAAATACCTTGAAAAACAGAGAAGGTTTGCATTATAATCAGTTGTGATGCAATGGGATATTCCAGGAAGGAGCGAATAGATGTCGGATAATGATGTTATGATAAAAAATGAAGCAGATTCTTCTTCAGCACAGTCAGGTGATAATGTAAAAAAAGGAAAAAGATATCAGGGCTATGATCTGGAGAAGACTACAAAAAGCAGATCGGGCCGGAAACGACCATGGTTCTGGAAGGTACTGGGAATTAGTCTTTGCCTGACTGCGTTGATTATTCTTGGTGTCTGCGGATATATTTTCCGAAGTAATAAAAAGATGACAGATTACATTTCCAAGATTAATGATGCCAATACTATGGAAAAACTGCTGGCGGATCACAAGAATGTCCAGATTACCTGTGACTATTCTCATCTGGCAGAAGGAGAGGACTACAAGACTACCCGGTTTGTCAAGATGGCAAAAGACGGTGACTTCTATTCTTATTATAAAATAGAAGGCTCGGAAGAAGATTATAAAGAAGTCATTCACCACAAAACCATGTATCGGTATGATGAGAAGTTTGTCCAGAATTATGGACTCCTTGAAGGAGATTACGAGAATATATGTGTAGCAGATATTGAGGGAAATGTTTTCCAGGCAGCGGGAACAGAGAAAATCCAAAACGAGAAGGAAAGCGGCAATTTTATAAAAATTGAAGCAACCTACGAGGTGCAGGATGGAGATATGTATACCAGCCTCTTTGGCTTCGATGTCGGAACTCAGATTGAAAAAAGTATAACCATGGATAAGGATTCCCTGATCGTCACGGCAGAGACCGAAAGCTGTGACGGAGAAGAATTCTACAGCTATACAGTTGGATTCGATGGCGAAGAAAAAATCCCACAGTTCTATCAGGATCTGAAGAAGACAGAAGAAACAAGAAAATGTTACGTATACTATGATTATGATGGTGAAAATGAGAAAAAATATACATTTGATGTTTTACAGGATGTGTACTTTAATCTTCTTGACCATGATGGATATAAAGTATATATGGACGAAGATGGAATAAAGGAATTTACGGATTATCAGATGCAGGTTCAGAATCCGGAAGGAAGTCTCACATTATATATGATAAAAGACAATGAATAGACATGAGAGAATCTCGCTTGGCGGGATTCTTTCTTCATTGGGCAGAAAATAAAAGGAGAACGGCATGGAGACTAAAAGACTTTTTTATGAGGATGTTTATCAGAAAGAATTTGAAGCAAAGGTTCTGCTCAGCGGAAAAGATGAGAGGGGATATTATGTTGTGCTTGATCAGACCGCATTTTATCCGGAGGGTGGCGGTCAGCCCTCCGACCGTGGAGTTCTTGGAACTGTGCAGGTGGAGGATGTCCAATATGAGGGAGAAGAAATCCGCCATTATATAAAAGAACCTTTGGAAGAAGGAATTACCGTTGCCGGAAGGATCGACTGGCAGCGTCGATTTGATCTCATGCAGCAGCATTCCGGCGAACATATCGTGAGTGGAATGATACATGAGAAATACGGATATGATAATGTTGGATTTCATATGGGGGAAGAATTTATCATCATTGATCTCAGCGGCATGCTGGAAAAAGAGCAGGTGGAAGAGATTGAGAAACTGGTCAATGCTTATATATGGTCCGATAATAACACCCATGTTTTCTGCCCATCAGAGGACGAAAGGAAAACCCTTCCTTATCGCAGCAAAAAAGAATTGACCGGAGAAGTACGACTGGTGGAATTCCCCGGAGCAGATCTCTGCGCGTGCTGCGGTCTTCATGTGGAACATGCCGGAGAAATCGGGCTTGTTAAACTGATTTCTTCCAGAAAGTTCAGAGACGGGGTGCGGATTGAGATGTTATCCGGAAGAAGAGCCTTGGAATATCTCAATGTTCACTGTCGGGAAAACACTCGCGTTGCTGTGGATTTATCGGTGAAACCGGAAGAAACTCATGCTGCAGTCGCACATTTGCAGGAAGAGATATTTCAGCTGAAAGGAAAAATCCTGCAGCTGCAGAATGAAAAATATGAAATGTGGGCGAAACAATGTCAGTGCAAAGGAAATGTACTGGTCTTCGCAGATCATCTGGAAGCAGCCGAAATCAGAAAATGTGCAGATGCCATTTTAAATGAGTGTGGAGGAATCTGCGCCTTATTATCCGGTGATGATGAAAATGGATATAAATATGCTGTTGGAGAAAGAGAAGGAGATGTTCGTCCATTGATAAAAGAGATGAACACTGTGCTTTCTGGCAGAGGCGGTGGCAAGCCTTTTTTTGCCCAGGGTTCCCTTCAGGGAAAACGAGAAGATATCATAAACTTTTTCCATGATAAAAGGTTTGAGATCATATAAATGTAATAACTTTATGCTATAAAGTGTAAGAAAGATGTTATTTACATTTATAATTATTTGCGTTATGATTTTACACGTGAAGAAGGCTCAAACTTTCTTTGCAAAAAACATTTCGTAACAGAAAGGAATGAAAACAATGTATTTTAATAAACTGAAACGAGCAGCAGCTGTTTTGCTTGCAGGAACTATGGTTGTATCCATGGCAGGCTGTGGCAAAAAGAATGAGGCAAACAACAATCAGAGTCAGGAAGAGGCAACCACATCAGCCAAAGAAGAATCTACAGGTACGAATAAAAGCGCAGATTACGTTGATGAAGAAGTTGAACTGCCGGATGATTTCGATAATATGATCTATCCGTTGGAAGCATTGATGGTAGAGTCTTGCTCAAAGGGACTTCCATATTTCACTGAGAATTCCGAAGAAGGAGAAGAAGATTCTTTCTGGTTCTCCATGGCGGTTCTTTCTTCATTAATGGATAATTATGTGAAGGATTATTCTGTTGATACCGATGATCAGTATCTGTACCTGGGTGAGGATACAGTGAATATGTATGCTTCTTCCATGTATGATTCTTATGGAAGAGGAGATATGGAATTCCCGGAACTGAGTGAAGATAATACTTATGCCACATATGATGAAGAAAATGAAGCTTATGGATTCCTTCGGGGAGATGTGGGAACACTGGAACCATACATCACTGTCTGCGAAGAAGACGGCGACGATTATGTCCTTATGACAGAACTTCGTGATTCAGAGACTGATGAGGTAGAGGGTGCATACCAGATTATCATCACAAAATCTTCTTATGACGGAGAAGAGAACGCATTTGCATATTCCGTAAAAGACTTTGAGATTCTGGAAGAAGCAGGCGATGAATTTGACGAAGATACAGAAGATATGGAAGAAACTACAGAATTGACCGACGATGAAAATGAAACCACCCAAGAAACATCCGATGATACCCAAGAAACAGAAAATATCTCTCAGGACGATGCGTTAGAGTTGGCACAGGATTATTACGGATCTGATGCAGAATACAGCTATAAAGGCATGGTAACAGTTGGAGATTACAAATATTATGACTTCTCAGTAGAAAGCGAAAGCATTTCTTCCACAGATGTCCTGGTATCCGTCAGCGGGCAGGATGTCATTGGCGGAGTAAAGAATGACGATGGTTCCTGGTCATTTGATCAGTAAGTCTGAAACACAATAGTATATTTTAACATTTCAGAAGAAGTCCACCGCTTCAAGCGCGCAGAGCGCTAAGCGGTGGGAAATAAACTAGTTTCAGTAGCGGGTGACAATCCCCTTCTGAAATGTTAAGCCTCCGGCGGATTGCAGAGATGCGCATTAGAAATTTGTCATGCTAACGCATGACGCGC
>JALERO010000170.1 GCA_022764265.1 Eubacterium sp.
TGGGCGGAGGTGTGATCGTACAGCGTTTTGGAGATCTGGAACGCGGAAGAAGAAGCAATGCCACACGTATTGAGGAAAGCACCGTAAGACCGACCCTTGCGGCAACACCGGGAGACCTGAGTCTGGTACTGCCAAAAAGAATCCTCGATGGAATTATAGAAATGATCTATGCGCTGGATAAGATTGCTCCGGGCGTGGCCAATGATGATACCTTGCTCTATGGCGTGGAAGTAAAATTCTATAATATGGAAGTGGAGCTGGACAATCATCTTGAGACCAGACATAAAGGGCTGTATGTGATCGGAGACGGAAGCGGCGTGACCCACTCCCTGTCCCATGCTTCTGCCAGCGGTGTATATGTGGCAAATCGGATTATGGAAACGATGACAGAATAAATCAAAGGGAGAATTGAGGGATGAATGCCGGAGAGAGAGAAAAGCAATGGATGAAGGAGGCGTTTCCTGTCAGAATACAGGATAGCTGTGAGGACAATTGGAATGTATGCATGGAGTCCGGAGATGTCAGTGACCAGAAGCTGTTTCGGGACTGGATCAGTCAGGTTCCGGGCAGTTTGGCTCCTTCTCATCTGGTGGTGGCGGCGATTCAGTGTATGAGAAATCGGGGCTATGATGTGACGGAAGCCGAGAAATATATGGATGAAGGTCTGAAGGCAGCGGAAGAAAAGGATGCAGCGACGCTCCAAAAGATTACGGCAAGGATTTATTATCTGCTCAATACCGCTCTCAGGGATGCCCACTCGGATTACTGGAAGTATTCTATCTATAAAGACTGGGAAGAAATAGAGAGAAACGTTACATTTCCCTCGATACAGGAGAAGAAGGTTGATGTGTTTTCCGATGATTATGCTGACCGGATTTATGCGGGATGGACAGGGCAGCTGATTGGTGGTGCTCTAGGAACGCAGGTGGAAGGTTACAATACGGATAATATCGAAGCCGTATATGGAACAATCACCTCCTATCTTCGACCGCCGGAAACATACAATGATGATATCACCTATGAGATTGCATTTCTGGATGGCTTTCGAGAGTACGGCTATGAGATTACTTCTGAACAGATTGCCGATAAATGGCTGGAGCTGATTGAAGACGGCTATTCTGCCGAGGAGGTGGCGATTCGGAATCTTCGACTGGGAATCCGCCCGCCGGAGAGTGGCATGCACCTCAATTATTATTCCGACTGGATTGGCGTTCAGATGCGAACCATGATTCATGGTATGGTTGCGCCGGGCAATCCAAAGCTGGCAGCGGAGCTGGCGGTGCGGGACGGAATCATTTCCCATTCCAACAGCGGGATTTTGGGTGGTATGTTCAATGCGGTGCTGATATCTCTTGCTTTTGTGGAAAGGGATATTCGCGAGCTTTTGAGGAAAACCATTGATTGTATCCCGAAGGACAGTGAATATTATCAGGTACTTCTTTTTGCCCTGAAGCAGTGTGAGGAACAGAAAAGTTGGCGGGAAGCCTGGAGAAAATGTGAGAAAAAGTACGAAGATTATAACTGGATCCATGTATATCCCAATGTGGCTGCCCAGATCATTGCTTTGTGGTACGGCAATGGAGATTTCGATAAAACAGCAGAGATTATCTGCATGGAAGGAAAGGACGCAGATTGTACTGCCGCCCCAGTGCTCAATGCTCTTGGCATCATGTTTGGCAGTGCGGTGCTGGATAAAAAGTGGACAGAGCCTCTGGGGACAGAGATTCATTTGCTTCTTCGGAAATATAAAACCATTTCTTTAGACAAACTTTGTGAAGTTACCGTAGAGAGTGTGCGGCAATTTTGCAGGAAAATGGCGTAGAATAAAGATTTTTCTTGAAAACCAAATGCGCATTTGCTATAATGTTTTACTGACTATGGGCTGTTTTCATCTCAGTAGTGGGTTGAAATCCCCTACTGAGATGAGCTTCCGGCGGATGGCAGAGCTGCACATAAGAAGGCAACTACGTTGCTGTGCAGCTCGCCCGCGAATCCTCTTCGAGATTCGCGATTTTAAGTTATGGAAAAACGGCCATTGAGCGATTAACAGGGGGACGTTCGAGAAGAGTCCCATTTGGGAAGAGGATTTTTAGGAGGAATTAAGAATGCATTGGTCTGAGAAGATTGCAAAAGACATTATTAAAAGATCTCCGGACAAGGAAGAATACGTTTGTGCAGCAGGTATCAGCCCGTCCGGATCCATTCATATCGGTAATTTCAGAGATATAGCTACCAGCTATTTTGTATATAAAGCACTGTTGAAACAGGGAAAGAAAGCTCGCCTTTTATTCTCCTGGGATGAGTTCGACCGCCTCCGTAAGGTGCCGGTAAATGTAAAGGAAATCGCTCCGGAGCTGGAAGAGGATATCGGAAAGCCATATGTGGACGTGAAGGATCCATACGGATGCTGCAGTTCTTATGCAGAACATTTTGAGAAAGAATTCGAGGCATCTTTAGATCGTTTCGGAATCAAGGTGGATGCGAGAAGACAGAGCGAGAATTACAGAAGCGGTAAATATGCAAAATACGTGATTCAGGCGGTTCAGAAGAGAAAAGAGATTTTTGATATTTTAGATAAATTCCGTCAGCAGGAAGCAACACCGGAAGAGAGAGAAGCTTATTATCCGGTGAGCATTTACTGTCCGGTTTGCGGAAAGGATGAGACAACTATTGTTTCTTCCTCTGAGGACGGTGTGACCTGTGAATATACCTGTAAGTGTGGACACAAGGGCAGCTGGGATTTCAGCAAAGACTTTAACTGCAAGCTGGCATGGAAGATTGACTGGCCGATGCGTTGGATGGTAGAGGGTGTTGACTTTGAGCCGGGCGGAAAAGACCATGCAAGCCCGGGCGGAAGCTACGATACCAGCAAGATCATCGCAAAGAAGATCTTCGGTTTCAATGCACCGATGTTCAAGGGCTATGAGTTCATTGGTATCAAGGGTACCACCGGTAAGATGTCCGGTTCCACCGGTCTGAACCTGACACCGGAAACCCTCCTGAAGATTTATCAGCCGGAAGTAATCTTATGGCTGTACTCCAAATCAGAACCGAACAAAGCTTTTGATTTCTGTTTTGATGACGAGATTTTACGTCAGTATTTTGAATTCGATAAGATGCTGAAAACCTATCAGGCAGGAAAAGGCAAAAACTTCGATTACATCGAGGGTATCATGCATAACTGTATGATCGAAGGCAGAGAACTTCATCCGGTTCCGATGCAGCAGATCGTGAACTTCGGCTCTGTCGTTGACTTCAACGCAGATATGCTGGAAACTGTATTTGAAAAGATTGGAAATCCATTCAAGAAGGAAGAATTTGCAGAACGTCTTGAACTGGCCAAATACTGGCTGGAGAAATGTGCTCCGCAGAATATGAATACCCTTCTCGGATACAGAAACTGGGATTATTACAATACAATGAATGAGGTAGAGAAGAAAGAGATTTCCCTTCTTCATGATTATATTGAAAAAGGTGAATATGATCTCGACGAGCTCAACTCTTTCATTTACACAATCCCTAGAGAAGCCGATCCGAATTTCGATGAAGAAAATAAAAAGGCAGCCCAGGCAAACTTCTTCAAAAATGCTTATAATCTGATGATTGGCAAGACAGCAGGACCTAGATTGTATCTGTTCCTGTATGCGGTAGAGCCACAGAGATATCTGGGACTTCTGGATTTTTCCACACCGCAGACCGAAGAAGAGGCAAGACTTGCGGCAGAAGCCAAGGCTGAGGCAGAAAGAATTGCCGCAGAGGAAGCTGCAGCAGCTCAGGCAGCGGCTGAAGAAGAGGCAAGAAGAAATGCAATTGCACCGGTGAAGGATCAGATTACCATCGATGATTTTGATAAAGTTGACATGCGTGTATGCAAGGTTGTCAACTGTGAAGTGGTTAAGAACGCAGAAAAGCTTCTGAAACTTACTTTAAATGACGGTCTGGGAGAGAGAGTTATCGTATCTTCCATCCGTGATGATTACAAGCCGGAAGAATTAATCGGAAGAAAAATCATTGTCATTGCCAACCTGAAACCGGCGAAATTCGCAGGTGTGAAGAGTAACGGAATGTTAATCGCAGCCAGCGGGGATGACTTCGGATGTAAGATTATATTTGTAGATGATTGCGTACC
>JALERO010000192.1 GCA_022764265.1 Eubacterium sp.
GTGGCACCGATTGAAGCCACCACAGGCAAGAAGGCCTATTATGTCGGCAAACCAAACCCGTTGATGATGAGGACAGGCCTTCAGATTCTGGGTGTCCATTCTTCCGAGGCTGCAATGATTGGTGACCGGATGGACACGGACATTATTGCCGGTATTGAGACCGGTCTGGATACCGCCCTCGTTTTATCCGGCGTTTCTTCAAGAGAGACCATTGGACAATTTCCATATCAGCCACGACTGGTGTTGAATGGAGTCGGAGACATTCCGGAGAAATAAATAACAACAAGTATATTTTGGCGACGGTCATTAGACCGTCGTTTTTTATTGTCATTTCATGGTTATTTTATACTACGGTTGAGTTTTACATGAAAATATGCTACAGTTATTTACATATATAGCATGTTTTTTACGACAGATAGGAGCAAGATTGATGGGATACACAGGATATGAGATAATATGGATTTGAAGAACAGGGGGAATAATATGGAGGGAGAAAAATACATAACAGTCCATTCAAATAAAAAAGATGTTATGCTAAATATCAATACGATTCTTTACATCACAATGAAAAGAAACATTGCCGAAATCCATGTTTTGGGATGTACTATTTATAAAGTCAGAATGACATTGATGGAACTCCAGGAAAAGCTTGGAGAAGGATTTATCCTGGTGCATCGCAGTTGCCTAGTCTCTGCCATGGCAATCCACAAGGTCAGTGATAAAATCTACTTAAATAACGGTGAGTCCATTGACTATGTGGTGCGTAAGAAAAAGGCAATTCAGGAAGAGCTTTGGAATAAACGAAAGAAGATCATCAGCAGTTTTGCCGGAGAAAATATTCCAAAAACCACGGAGGAATACAACGAGCATTACCGCAGTTTTGACAATATTCCTTTTGCATTTACAGATATTGAGATGGTATTCGATGAGAAAAGTCATGCGGTAGACTGGATTTTCCGCTATGGTAATCCGGCATTGGCCAAACTGGAAAAGCTGCCCCTGGAACAACTGATCGGGAATTCCTTTGGCAGCTTGTTTTCCAATATGGATGCCAAATGGCTCAACAGTTATGAGCGCGTGGCGCTTTATGGTGAGAAACTGGAAATTGTTGATTACAGTCCCGAGATTGATACTTATTTGAAAATAATCTGTTTTCCGACATTCCGCGGTCACTGTGGATGTTTTCTCTTTGACATTACAGAGATTGAGTTTGCCAGAAACAGTGATGCGGACCGTGCATTGCTGCTCTATTTTGGTAGAAAACCGGAATAATCGATGGATTAAGGAGGCGTCTTGTTGAAGGAACAACATAATTATCAGGTTTTTGAACTTTTAAAATCTTTATATCATCAACAAATTGTATTGGAGATGAAAAACTATATTCAGCACGGAACGGTGACGACTTATGAACACTGCCTGAATGTTGCGATTCTATCTTATGTCTGGGCGGAAAAATTACATCTGCCGGTGGATAAACAATTACTTGTGACCGGTGCTTTTCTTCATGACTTTTATCTTTACGACTGGCATGTAAAGGAGCCGGGAAGATGGCACGGCTTCAACCATCCCGCCATAGCAGAAATGAATGCACAGGAGTTCCTTCATCAATCGAAAGAGGTAACGGACATTATCCGTACCCACATGTGGCCGTTGACCTTTCGAAATCATCCAACTTCATTGGAGGGATGGATCGTATGTCTGGCAGACAAGACTGTGACCGTATGGGAGGTATGGCAATCTTTTAGTCAGCGTCTGAGCGGAAAAGAATAATAAGACAAATAATTGGAAGGGTCCTTAGATTGAACTGCTTATATCAGTCTGAGGGCTCTTTTTTCTTTTAGGAAAGTGTATAAAGATAACCTAAAGGCAAGATTAAGACATAATAAAGATTAAATTAAGACAAAATAAAAAAACATAAAAATCCATAAAGAAAATATAAAGATTTTTGCCGAATTTACTTGCCCGTGCCATTCTTTCGATATATAATATGGGCGATGTCTTATATTATCTGGGAGGATACAAATATGTTTTTTTCAAAAAGCCCGGTAAAAAAAGGCTTGAAAATAATTATTGTAGGCTGCGGTAAGGTTGGGGTGACCCTGGTTGAACAGCTTACCAAAGAAGGACACGATATTACGATTATTGATAAGAATGCAGCCAGAGTACAGGAGATTGCAAGCCTGTACGATATTATGGGAATGGCTGGTAACGGGGCAAGCTACAGCGTGCAGATGGAAGCGGGGATCGAAAGCACAGATTTGATTATCGCCGTGACAGAGTCGGATGAATTGAATCTGCTCTGTTGCACTGTTGCAAAACGGGTCGGTAACTGTGCGGCGATTGCGAGAGTGAGAACCCCGGATTACAGCAAGGAAGTGGGATATCTCCGTGAGAAGCTGGGACTTGCCATGATTATTAATCCGGAGATGGAAGCAGCGAGAGAGGCAGCGAGGATTTTATATCTGCCAAGTGCCCTGGAAGCCCATACCTTTGCCCACGGTCAGGCGGAGCTTATTAAGTTTATTATTCCGGAAAATAATATTCTGGATGGAATGACCATTGCCCATCTCGGCAAAAATATTGCCACAAATGTGCTGGTCTGTGCCATTGAAAGGGATGGAAATGTATATATACCGGATGGTGACTTCCGGATGCAAAAGGGAGATCACGTTTCCTTTGTGGCATCCAGAAAAGTGACAAAAGCATTTTTGGAGAATATCGGATTTCCAACCAATCAGGTTAAGAACTGCCTGATTGTCGGTGGAGGAAAGGCCGCATTTTATCTTGCCAATCAGCTGATCCACATGGGAATATCCGTAAAAATTATAGAGCAGAAGAAGGAACGGTGTGAAGAATTAAGCATTCTTCTGCCGAAAGCCATCATCATCAACGGAGACGGAACCGATCAGGAGCTTCTTGAAGAAGAAGGAATTTCTTTTGTGGAATCCTTTGTTCCCCTTACGGGAATCGATGAAGAAAATATTCTCCTGACCTTATATGCAAGGCAGGTTTCCTCTGCGAAGGTTATTACAAAAATCAACCGTATTAATTTTAAGGACGTGATCAGCAAGCTGGATCTCGGAAGTGTTATTTATCCAAGATATATCACATCTGAGGCGATCATTGCCTATGTCAGAGCGAAGAAAGATTCCATGGACAGCAATATTGAGACCTTATATCATATGTTTGATTCCAGAGTGGAGGCCATTGAATTTCGTGTCAACGAAGCGTCCGATGTGACGGACATTCCGCTGATGGATCTCTCTCTGAAAAAGGATCTTTTAATTTCTTTTATCAACCGAGATGGAGAGATTATCATTCCGAGCGGTCAGGATTGCATAAAAGTAGGCGATACGGTCATGATAGTAACTACACATACTGGTTTTGATGATATACAGGATATCCTGTCATAACGGAGGTGCTTATGAATAGTTCAATGGTTCGTTATGTACTGGGATGTGTATTAAAAATTGAAGGAGCGCTTCTGCTTCTTCCTTTCACGGTTGGTATTATATACCGCGAAAGGGAAGCTGCAATCTATCTGCTGGTAGCAGCTCTATGCTGTTTGATTGGTTTTCTGATGACGCTCAGAAGACCCAAAAGAGATGTATTTTATCTGAAAGAAGGATGCGTGGCAACCTCATTAAGCTGGATTTTTATGAGCTTTATGGGATGTCTTCCCTTTTACTTTACCGGGGAGATTCCGAGCTTTACCGATGCATTGTTTGAAACGATCTCCGGTTTTACCACCACCGGAGCCAGTATTTTATCTGACGTGGAAGCATTGAGCCACTGCACTACCTTTTGGCGGTGCTTTACTCACTGGATCGGTGGTATGGGAGTATTGGTTTTCCTTCTGGCCGTGATACCGCTGAGCGGCGGTTCCAATATCAACCTGATGCGGGCGGAAAGTCCTGGACCATCGGTAGGAAAGCTGGTACCGAAAATAAAGTATACCGCTCAGATTTTATATATGATCTATATCGGCTTGACGGTATTGGAGATTCTGTTCCTGTTGATTGGAAAGGTTCCGTTTTTTGAGGCCCTGAATATATCCTTTGGTACAGCGGGAACCGGTGGATTCGGAATAAAAAATAACAGCATTGCGGGTTATTCCGTCTTTGTCCAGTGGATCGTCACAATTTTTATGATATTGTTTGGAATTAATTTCAATGCCTATTATTTGATTTTATT
The DNA here is from genome assembly GCA_022764265.1 of Eubacterium sp. Lineage (GTDB taxonomy): Bacteria > Bacillota > Clostridia > Lachnospirales > Lachnospiraceae > Anaerobutyricum. The sequence goes on from JALERO010000192.1 coordinate 4,195, forward strand.
CCGCAAATTCAAAAAGGCTTTCAGCATTGAAGAGGTAAAGTATTACCTGTTGATCATTTTGATTGCCATTGGAATTATCAGCTATAATCTGGTCAAGGCTTCTCTCGGTCTTTTTGATGCGGTAACGCAGGCCGCTTTTCAGGTGGCATCCATCATAACGACGACCGGATTCTCTACCTGCGATTTTAACACATGGGCGGAGAGCAGTAAGACAATTCTGGTATTGCTCATGTTTATCGGAGCCTGTGCCGGCAGTACCGGCGGTGGAATCAAAGTCTCCCGATTTGTATTGCTGGTAAAGACAGTTCGAAAAGAACTGAATTCCTACATTCATCCGAAAAGCATCAAAAAGATTAAAGTAGATGGAAGCCCGGTAGAACATGAGGTGGTACGCTCGATCAATGTATATTTTATTACATTTATGATCATATTTGCTGCATCCGTTTTTCTGATTTCTCTGGAAGGAAATGATCTGGTAACCAATTTTACGGCGGTGGCGGCAACGATCAATAATATCGGACCGGGTCTGGAACTGGTGGGACCGATGGAGAACTTTGGATTTTTACCTGCTCTGTCAAAATATGTTTTAATGTTTGATATGCTTGCGGGAAGACTGGAGCTATTTCCTCTGTTAATATTGTTCCATCCTGCCATCTGGAAGGATACATTTAAACAAAAAATTGAAATGCGAAAAAGAAAAGACCGGCTTTCATAAGTCGGTCTTTTGATGTAAAATGAAAATACAGAATCAATTGTCTTTATCTTCTGAATCGTTGAGTAAAGAATCATAGGATACCTGAAATATTTCAGTAAATGCTTTTAACTCCAGATCTGTGACATAGCGTTTGTTTGTCTCGATTCTGGTAATAACATTTTTATCTATATCATAGCCGGCCAGTTGAAGTTTCTGGGCAAGCCCTCTCTGAGAAAGATGGTGTTCCTGACGAAGTTCAATCAGACGATGGCTGATGAGATTCTTTTCTCCTGTTTCCGTACGTGGTTTTGGCATGATTATCCTTTCGTAAATATAACTGTATCATTATCTGAGCCGTATAGGGTGATTTTACATGGAAAAGAATGGAAGAACGGTTGTAAAACTGAGACAAACAAAAGAAGTTACATATTGAATTCAAGAACGCCTCGGCGTTCTTGTTGCGAGATGTGCGTCATGCGTTAGCATGACATAATTCTAATGCACATCTCTGCAATCCGCCGGAGGCTTTTATCGAAGTCGGAGTCTTCTCCGACGAGATAAACGCATATGAGACAAGGAGGGTACTGATGAACAGATACTATTTTCTGGATCGTTTGAGAGGAATTACCGTAGTCAGCATGGTTGCATATCATGGAATTTGGGATCTGGTTCATATTTTTCATATAAATATCAGCTGGTTCAATGATGTGATCGGGTACATATGGCAGCAAAGTATCTGCTATACATTTATTCTGTTATCAGGCTTTTGCTGGTCTCTGGGAACCCATCAATGGAAACGGGGAATTACAATTCTGATCTGTGGGGCAGTCATCAGTGTAATAACCGCCATCTTTTTGCCGGATGGAAGAATTATTTTCGGAATATTGACCTTCCTTGGATTTGCAGTACTGGTAATGATCGGGCTGGAGCGATTGTTGAAGAAGGTTTCTGCCATAACCGGGATGGGAAGTAGTCTGGGTTTATTTTTTGTCACAAGGAATGTAAACCGAGGCAGTCTGGGTTTTGAAGGATTACAACTGATGAAAATCCCTCGGCATCTATATAGTAACTATATTTCTGCCTTTTTTGGCTTTCCTCAGTCCACTTTTTTTTCTGCCGATTATTTTTCCGTCATTCCATGGATATTTTTATTTATTGCGGGATACTATATTTATCAGATATTTAAACAAAAAGAATGGAATCGTTATCTGGTGAATAGAAAATGGAGATGGCTGGAGTGGATCGGTCAACATTCTCTTGGTATTTATATGCTGCATCAACCTGCTATACTGGGATGCATTTCTTTATTTCAGAATTTCTGATTTGTCTTATTTCGTTTTTGAGAATTTCTATCACCGGAAAGTATTGGCCTTTTTAATTAGATTGGTTAAACTAACTATGATTAGATTAATCAAACTAAAATTCTGTCAGTAATTTTCAGATTACAATACAAAAAGCGAAAGGAGATATATGAGCCGGGAAATTCTTGAAATCGTACAAAAAATGAATCCGAAGGCCCTTGAGACACAATTTATCTTACAATGTGCGCCGATGATCGCCGGATTAAAGCCTTCAAATTTATTAATTATTTCCAGAGAAAATGAAAAAAATATCCGCCGGATATTAAAAGGAACGGCGCTTTCCAGTGTGACGCTTGTCCGCATGAAAAATAAAGTTACCATGTTCATTTTT
>JALERO010000200.1 GCA_022764265.1 Eubacterium sp.
GATTTCCATTCGCAAGAAGAAGACCCCTTGAAGAACACGAGGTAGATAGGGCAGAGGTGGAAGCGCAGTAATGTGTGTAGCTGACTGTCACTAATCGGTCGAACGCTTGTCCAAGAGCTTCGAAAGAAGCAGTTTCCCAAGATTGATGATTACTATATGTAGGTTTTAAAGTACATGGCCTAGTGGCTCAGTTGGTTAGAGCGCCGCCCAGTCACGGCGGAGGTCGAGGGTTCGAGTCCCTTCTGGGTCGTTTCTGAATAATTATTCAGAAAAAATGGGATCTTAGCTCAGCTGGGAGAGCATCTGCCTTACAAGCAGAGGGTCACAGGTTCGAGCCCTGTAGGTCCCATTTTATCTACTTTATATATAGTAGGAATTTAATAAGATATGCCGACATGGCTCAATTGGCAGAGCAGCTGATTTGTAATCAGCAGGTTATCGGTTCAAGTCCGATTGTCGGCTTTTTGGATGGGTTCCCGAGTGGCCAAAGGGGGCAGACTGTAAATCTGTTGTCAACGACTTCGAAGGTTCGAATCCTTCCCCATCCATTTAGGATAGAGAAATATTTGAGTCTCCTGTCGAGAAACGACAAGCGGTTCGAATCCTTCCCCATCCATTAGGATAAATTATTTATCCACTTTATTTTTTGTTTAAAAATTTTATATCGCGGGATGGAGCAGTCTGGTAGCTCGTCGGGCTCATAACCCGAAGGTCGTTGGTTCAAATCCTTCTCCCGCAACTCATGCCCAGATAGCTCAGTTGGTAGAGCAGAGGACTGAAAATCCTCGTGTCACTGGTTCGATTCCGGTTCTGGGCATATGGGATATTAGCTCAGTTGGTAGAGCACTTGACTTTTAATCAAGTTGTCCGGGGTTCGAATCCCCGATGTCTCATGATTTAATAAAGCGGAAATCCTTAATTGGGATTTCCGCTTTTTCTTATATAATAGGAAATTCCGCTATTTCCTATCGATTCAAGAATACCGAGGCGTTCTTGCTGCGAGATGCGCACTTGAACAATAAAAATATGAGGAAAAATAAATGAATCTACCAATATATTCTCATTTACAAAAATTAAAAGAAGAAAACAGAACTCCTTTTCATATGCCGGGGCATAAAAGAAAAACTTCAGGCCTGTTTCATGACATTGAAGCTATGGATATTACAGAAATAGATGGATATGATAATCTTCATGATCCCAGAGGAATAATCCGTCAGTCAATGGATGAAATGAAGAAAATATATGGAACCAGGGAATCCTGGTATCTGGTCAACGGAACCACAGTGGGAATCCTTGCTTCTGTTTCTGCAATCTGTCAACCTGGAGATAAGATTATTATCGGGCGAAACTGTCATAAATCAGTTTATAATATTATTCGCCTGTTACATTTGAGAGCATTTTATTTATTTCCTTCTGAAAATGAGAATTATGATATTCTTGAAGATTTTGGAGAAAAAGAAAGAAAAAATCTAAAAGAAATATTAGAGCAAAATGGAAACATTAAAGCGGTTCTTATAACATCGCCCACTTATGAGGGCGTTGTTTCTGATATTGCAGCATTGAAAGAAATTCTAAAACCTTATAATATCCCTTTAATTGTAGATGAAGCCCACGGAGCACATTTTATGTTTCATGAATATTTTCCTGAAAGTGCAGTGAAATGTGGAGCAGATCTTGTTATACAGAGTACTCACAAAACTCTTCCGTCCTTTACACAAACGGCAGTCCTTCATTTATGTTCTGATTGTATTCCATCAGAAAGAATTCAGGAGATGCTCGCCATTTATGAAACTTCCAGTCCTTCTTATATTTTGATGGCATCTGCAGAGTACGGAATTATGTATATGCACAATTATCCTGAAAAAGTGGGTGAATATGTGGATAACCTGCAAATTTTTCGGGGAAAATGTGGACAGTTAAAACACATTCATCTATTGTCAGAGAAAGATTTAGCTTGTTTTGATTATGATAAAGGAAAGCTGGTTTTCTGTGTAAAAAATACAGAGATGGATGGAAAGAAATTGTTTCAGATTCTTTTGTCTGAATATAACCTGGAATTGGAAATGGTTACATGCTCCTATGGAATCGCCATGACATCGGTGTGCGATGAAAAAGAAGATTTTGATTACCTTTTTGATGCTTTATACGAAATAGATTTGAATTTGGATAAAAGTGAGAGGAATAAAGATTTTTTGGCAGAAAAATCAGCAGATGAAAAAGAAAAACATAGAAATATAAATAATACCTGGAATTTTTCCATAGAAAAAAAATTGGAATCCTGGGAGGCTCTTGAGAGGGAAAAAGAAGAGATTACATTAACACAGGCTGAAGGAAGAATTTGTGGAGATTATATTCTGTTATATCCACCGGGAATTCCTCTTCTGATTCCGGGAGAAAAAATAGTAAAAGAAATAGTGGAAAATCTAAGTTTTTACTTATATAATGGATATAATGTATTAGGAATGAAAAAAGATATCATTTCGGTACTGAAAGAAAAAAACAGGTGAGATACATATGAGAGGTATTTTTATCGTAATGGAGGGACCGGACGGGTCCGGCAAATCAACTCAAATTGAATTATTGAAAGAATATCTGAAAGAACAGGGACATGAAATCATTGTCACCAGGGAACCGGGAGGTACTGTGATCGGAGAAGAAATCCGTGATATTATACTGAATCCTTCTCATAAAGCAATGTCTGATGTGACAGAGATGCTATTGTACGCAGCATCCAGAGCCCAGCTGATGTCAGAGGTCATCGGACCTGCTCTGGAAGAAGGAAAAATAGTGATAAGTGATCGATTTGTGGATTCTTCTATCGTGTATCAGGGGATTGCCAGGGGACTTGGAATTGAAACAGTATCCAATATTAATGAGCCGGGTATCGGTATTTATAAACCGGATTGTATCTTTTTCATTGATATTTCTGAAGAAGAAGGCCTGAGAAGGAAAAAAGAGCAAAAAAAGTTAGACCGAATGGAACAGGAAAGTATAGACTTTCATCATATGGTTTCCGAAGGATATCGTAGGGTACTTTCGGACAGAGATGAAGTTGTGTATATTGATGGTGTCGATACAGTGGAACATATTCAAAATCAGATCCGGAATGCATTACATGTTCGGAAATTTCTATGAGAATATGAAATAATTGGAGTTTAACGGTGTCAGATTTAAAAGATATTCTTGGAAATGAAACATTAAAAGAACATTTTAAAACAGCAGTACGCCATAAAAAGGTTTCCCATGCTTATATCATTGAAGGTGAGAAAGGAAGCGGTAAAAAAATGCTTGCAGAAGCCTTTGCCAAAATCCTTCAATGTGAGCAGGGAGGAGAGGAAGCGTGCGGTCAATGTGCTTCCTGTATTCAGATGGAACACAGGGATCATCCTGATGTGATTCGAGTGATTCATGAAAAGCCCAATGTGATCAGTGTCCATGAGATGAGAGAACAGGTTGTCAATACCATTGATATTAAACCATATAAAGGTCCATACAAAATATATATCATCGATGAAGCAGAAAAAATGAATAATGCCGCTCAGAATGCAATCTTAAAAACCATTGAGGAACCACCGTCATATGCGGTAGTATTATTATTGACCACAAACCGGGGAGCTTTTCTTCCTACAATATTATCAAGATGTATCTTGTTAAATGTGAAACCGGTGGAAGAGCATTCTGTACAGAGGTATCTTATGGATCAATTCCATATTCCAAAAGAAACAGCAGAATTTTGTGCCGGATATTCTATGGGGAATATTGGAAAGGCAAAGGATGCTGCTTTATCAGAAGAATTTCTGGAGATACGAAATTTTAACATTTCTGTATTACAATATATTTATGAGACGGAAGACTACGAAATTATAGAAAAGGTAAAGACATATAAAAAATGGAAAGATTCCATCAATGAATGTCTTGATATGATGTTAATGTGGTTTCGCGATATTTTATTAATTAAAGTAATGGGAAATGACAACAAACTGATTTTTAAAGAAAATTATTCTATCATAAAAAAGCAAAGTGAGATTCTCACCCTGGAATCGATTGAAGAGATTTTAAAAAAAATAGATCAGGCAAGAATGAGAATTAAGGCAAATGTGAATTTTGATACTTCACTGGAATTATTGCTTATGGAAATAAAACAAAAGTTTATTCAGAATAATGGAGGATATAATGATTAAAGTAATCGGAGTCCGTTTCCGGGATAACGGAAAAATATATTATTTTTCTGCAGGAGATTTAAATGTAGAAGTTGGAAATAATGTAATCGTTGAGACAGCGAGAGGAGTGGAATTTGGAAAGGTGGTGCTTGGTAATCGGGAAGTGGAAGAAGAGAAGATTGTTTCCAATCTGAAACCGGTGATTCGAATTGCTACGGAAGAAGACGAGAAGATTCAGAAAAATAATAAGATAAAAAGCAGAGAAGCCTATGAGATCTGTCTGGAAAAAATCCGTAAGCATGGCCTTGAGATGAAGCTGATTGATTGTGAATATACCTTTGATAATAATAAAGTTCTCTTTTATTTTACTGCTGACGGAAGAATTGATTTCCGGGAGCTGGTAAAAGATCTGGCTGCGGTGTTTAAGACAAGAATTGAGCTTAGACAAATTGGAGTGAGAGATGAGACAAAGATCATGGGGGGAGTCGGAATATGCGGAAGAAGCCTGTGTTGTAATACATTTTTATCTGAATTTGTTCCGGTTTCCATCAAGATGGCCAAGGAGCAGAATCTTTCTTTGAATCCAACGAAAATATCCGGTGTATGCGGAAGATTAATGTGCTGTCTGAAAAATGAACAGGAAACCTACGAATATCTTAACAGTAAGCTTCCGAATAACGGAGATGAAGTACATTTGAAGGATGGAACCAAGGGAGTTGTTCAGGGAGTCAATGTCCTGAGGCAGAGAGTGAAGCTCATCATCACCGATGAAAAAGGAGAAAAGGATATTATGGAATGTAAGGTAAGTGACCTGAATTTCCGTCCAAAACGAAAAAAAGAAAAATTAAAAATGGATGATGAACTGAAAAGACTGGAAGCTTTGGAACGAAAGGACAGAAAATCAAAATTGTAATGGCTGATATTATAATTAATTCTGATGAGAGAGTGGATGATCTGCAGATTAAAGGATATAGAATCATTCAGAATACAAAAGGATTCTGTTTTGGGATGGATGCCGTGCTTTTATCCGATTATGCGAAGGTGAAAAAGAAGAGCAAAGTGATGGATTTATGCAGCGGTACCGGAATTATTCCGATTCTTATTGAGGCAAAATACAGTCCGGATTACATTGAAGCAATTGAATATCAGGAAAACTGTGTGGAAATGGCCATGCGAAGTGTCAAGATGAATCAGCTTGAAGACAAAATTAAGATTCATCAGGGAGATGTGAAAGAGATACGTAGTCTGTTTCCTCAGGATTCCTTTGATTATGTTACCTGTAATCCACCTTATATGACAGGGAATCATGGACTGACTAACGGAGATTATGGGAAGGCAATTTCAAGGCATGAAATATTATGTTCACTGAATGATGTGGTACAGGCTGCGAAGTGGCTTTTGAAACCATCCGGGCATTTTGTGATGGTTCACAGACCTTTTCGCCTGGCAGAGATTATTTCCTGCTTAAAAGAAAATAAATTAGAACCCAAAAGAATGCGCCTTGTACATCCTTATGTGGACAAGGAACCGAATATGGTATTGATTGATGCAGTCAAAGGAGGCCGCCAGAGAATTACGGTAGATCCTCCTTTGATTGTTTATCGTAAAGATGGCTCTTATACCGATGAGATTTATCAGATATATGGAGAAAAAGAATGACAGGCAGTTTGTATTTATGTGCGACGCCCATAGGTAATCTCGAAGATATTACTTTACGAGTACTTCGTACTCTAAAAGAAGTTGATCTGATTGCGGCGGAGGACACAAGAAACAGTATAAAATTACTGAATCATTTTGAGATAAAGACCAAAATGACCAGTTATCATGAATATAATAAAGTGGAAAAGGCTGTTTACCTTGTGGAGAAAATGAAACAGGGTATGAATGTTGCTCTGATTACGGATGCGGGAACACCAGGAATTTCAGATCCGGGAGAAGAGCTGGTACGACAGTGTTATGATGCCGGCGTTCCGGTCACTTCACTGCCGGGTGCCTGTGCCTGTATCACGGCCCTGACCATGTCCGGACTTTCCACCAGACGATTTGCCTTTGAAGCCTTTCTTCCTTACGATAAAAAAGAGAGAGCAGAAATTCTGGAGAGTCTGAAAAATGAGACCCGGACAATCATTATTTACGAAGCTCCTCATCATTTGAAGAAAACACTCAAAGAATGTCGGGAATATCTTGGAAACAGAAGAATGACAGTCTGTAAAGAACTGACGAAAAAGCACGAGAAAAAGATGAGAGCCTTCCTTGATGAGGTCATTGCATTTTATGATGAAAATGAGCCGAGAGGAGAATATGTTCTGGTCTTTGAAGGGAAAAGTCGACAGGAAATAAAGGAAGAAGAACAGGAGAGCTGGGCCAAGCTTTCCATTAAGGAACATATGGGAGTATATGAAGCAAAAGGACTCGACAGGAAAGCTGCCATGAAGGCAGTGGCAAAGGACAGAGGAATCAGTAAGAGAGAGGTATATCAGGCACTTTTAAAGTGACAAATTAACTTTAAAGGAGTAAAATACAGGTTATAAACAATAAAGATAAAAGCTGGTGTAAAAATGGAAAACTATTTAAGAACCTATTGTGAAATCGATTTGGATGCTATCCTTCAGAATATTTTAAATATCAAAGAAAAAGCAGGAAAAGATGTTAAGCTTATGGCTGTGATCAAAGCAGATGGATATGGTCACGGAGCAAATGAAATCGGACACTATATCAAAGATGTAGTGGATTATTTCGGAGTGGCTACCATTGAGGAGGCTGTGGAACTGAGAAAAGCAGATCTTCATCTTCCTATTTTGATTCTCGGTTATAACTCTCCATCCCTGTATCATTTAAATCTGGAGTATGATGTGGATCAGACCATTTATTCCTGGGAGACAGCGCAGAAAATGTCGGAAATAGCTGTTAAAATGGGTAAAACAGCCAGAATCCATATTGCCCTTGATACAGGAATGACAAGAATCGGTATCTCTCCGGATGAAGAAGGATTGGAGATTGTGAAAGAGATTCAGAAACTTCCATCCCTGAAAATAGAAGGACTATTTACCCATTTTTCCTGTGCAGATATGAAAGACAAAGGATATACCTTTGCACAGATGGAACGATATGATTCTTTTGTGCAGCTTCTGGAAGAAAATCATATTGAGATTCCGACGAAACATATTTGTAACAGTGCGGGAATTATGGAATTTGATCATCATCGCTACGATATGGTGCGTTCCGGAATTATTACTTATGGATTATATCCTTCTGATGAGGTGGATATGACAGCCCTCGCATTGACACCGGCCCTCTCCTGGAAATCCCATGTGGTAAATATTATGGAACCGAAAATGAATCGAGGGATCAGCTACGGTGCCACCTATGTGACCGATCATCCGTGTCGCATTGCTACTGTTTCTATTGGATATGCGGACGGCTATCCGAGAAGTCTTTCCAATAAAGGATGGGTGTTAATTCGTGGGAAAAAGGCACCGATCGTGGGAAGAGTCTGCATGGATCAGATGATGGTAGATATCACAGAAATTCCGGATGTCGAAATCGAAGATATTGTTACATTGATCGGAACAGATGGAGACCAGAGAATCAGTGTCGAGAATATGGCTGATTTATCCGGAAGTTTTAACTATGAATTTGTCTGCGATATCAGCAAGCGCGTTCCAAGAATTTATCTCAGTGAAAAGTGAAAATTAAATAAAAGAAAAATATAAAGAGATAGTTAAAGGACTTGTGAAGATTTCACATCAGTTCTTTTGCTATCTTTTTTTGTTCAAATTTCTAAAAAGTGTAATATTAATTGATAAAAATGGAAAGTGTCATTATGGTTGACAAAAGTAAAATAGTATTGCTGAGAAATAGAATAAAATGATACAATATCAATAAACTAAGATGGATTTGTAAAGATATGTAATGCACTTTATGGGGAGTTTTATGAAATATAAAAAGGAATATGAAAAGAATAATCAGAGATCCTCTCGTTTTCCATTAATTATGGGAATATTGTTAATTGCATGTGTATTGGTGGGAAGCACCGTTGTAATATCCCGTTTTGCTGGGAAACAGGAAGATGAAGCAGTATATTCTTTGACGGATTTTTATCTGGAAGAGCTGGCAGAGAGGAGAACCAGTGTAATTACAGCCAATCTGAATAGCAGAAAGCTTCAGATGGAGGCTGCTGTGGAGGGAATCACAGAAGAAGATTTGGAAGATAAGACATCTTTGAGAGAATATCTTTCATTTATTCAGAAATTTAATAGTTTGGATATGTTCGCCATGGTGGATGAAGATGGGATGGTTTATACCGATACAAGTACCTATGCGGGGATTTCCAGATTTGGATTTCTTTCAGAAGAAATCAATGAGACCATCATTACTGTGAACCAAGCTTATGGAAACAAAAATATGGTCATTATAGCCACTCCGGTTGAAGGTATTGTTTTTAAAGGCAAAAATATTACGGCATGCTTTTCCGGAATTAACATGAATAGTATTTTGAATAGTATATCTCTTCAAACCAGTGAAAATCAGACCTTCTGTAATATTATATTTGATGATGGTACTTTTCTGACGAAGGCAGAGTTAGGGGATATCGATATTAAGAGCGATAATATTTTAGATTATCTGGAAGAAAATGTTCAATTTGATAAAGGATATTCGCTAGACGATATAAAGAACAATATGGAACAGCGAAAAGCCGGTTTTACTTCTTTTATGAATATCGGGCAGCATGATTATTTCTATTACAGACCGATTGAAGGAACGGACTGGTATTTTACAATTTTTATCAACGAAAATATTATTGACCATCAGCTTGAAAGTGTTGGGAATAATTTTATGACAGCCAGCATGGTACAGATTATCTTTATCATTATTGCCATGTTTGGAGTATTTCTTATTATTTATCGCTTCCAGAAATCAAATGAGAAGATTCGATATGAGAAGATAAAATCGGAAGAAATCAGTAAGGCAAAACAGGAGGAAGCAGAAGAAAAACTCAAACTTCAGACGAGATTGTTGGAAGAAGAAAAAGAAAAACATCGTTACGATGAAATGTTCCGTGTGTTAAGCGAGGAATATCATTTAGTATATTATGTGAATATTGAGAAAAACAGAGTCGTTCCATATAGAATTAAGGAATCCATTCAGCAAATATTGCATCTTGAAGAAGGAAAAGAACTTCCATTTGATCAGACCTACAGAGATTATGTTATGAAATCAGTGGTAGAGGAAGAAAGAGAAGAAATGTTACATATCTGCGAGACGGACAGGATTCGGCAATTATTGGTGGATCATCGAATGTTTTCTCATTTATTCCGGGTTGAGAGAGAAGGGAATATATATTATCGGCAATTGCGTATGGCAAGGCTTGGCGAGGGAGAGGAGATTCAACATATTATTCTCGGATTTGCAGATGTGGATAAGAAGACCAGGGAGGAACAGGAGAAGCGAAGAACTCTGGAAGATGCTTTATCTCAGGCTGAGGCGGCAAATAAAGCAAAAACCGTATTTCTGAATAATATGTCCCATGATATTCGAACACCGATGAATGCGATTATCGGATATGCCTCTTTGGCTGCAACACATCTGGATAATGAA
>JALERO010000201.1 GCA_022764265.1 Eubacterium sp.
ACCAGAAGGATTATCTTATTTTCAGACATTACTTGACGATTATAACAAAGTACAACTGGGAGTTCAGAAAATTCTGACTGCTAATAAATCAAATTAGCTTATTGAGAGGAGACAGAACACATGAAATCCAATTCATCTTTAGCTAGAGATTATTTGAAAACTGTAAAATCAACATTCCCAACATTTGGTAAATTTGAAAAAAAATATTTATCTAATCTGGAAATTCACTTACATGAATATTTGGAAGAAAATCCTTCTTCTACCTATGAAGATCTGATTTCAGAATTTGGTACCCCTTCTTCCATTATCTCAGAATATTTCTCCGAAATAGATGAAGAGTATTTGTTGCGTCAATTAAAAATCAGAAAACATGTGAAAAGTGCTATTGCTATTATTATTCTTCTTGCCCTTTTATTGGATGGCTGGTGCTACTATTTAGCCTACCGTAATTATATAAATGCCAAGAACGAAAACATTGTTTATGAAGAAACCATTATTAAGGTAGAATAACGATCGCCAAAAACATACGCGATAAAACTACATAAACCGAACGATTAACCTTATACAATATACCGCTCAAACGAGACTGCGAGTGATATTTGTGCATTTTAACAAGAAAGGATGAACTATCCCGTCGGGTTCGGATGAAAAATCAGGATCCTTTTTTCGTGTTCAAAATCAGTAGGTATAGCAATATATCCCTTGTTCCTAACCTGTGGACGCAAAGAAGCCAGACTTCACGACTGCCGTAAAGTTCTTCTATAATTAGCAAGAAAAACCAGAACTATATTCACATTGACATCCAACAACCCTCCCTCAGCCAAAGCGCATAAGGGAATTTGATGAAAAAATCTCTTAAATATGGCATGTGAATATTCCGGTGTTTATGTCCGTGCTGTCCGGTCAAAAGGAAACTGCAAAATCAATGATTGACTGGTGAAATTCTATCAGGTAGTGCGGTTATTATAAATCCTACTACAGCACCGCAAAGCGGCTCTGGGCTTGACAATACCGCACTACCTGGTAGGTTGTAGACAAGTCAATCAAAGAGTTTCCTTCCTCTGGAATGTCGGTTCCCAAAATTCCGGAATAAAGGTTTCCAGAAGCAAGAATATTCAGAATGTGATTAACGACATTATGATAGCTGACAAGAAGGAGTTAAATAAAGTTATTTTGACAGGCACTGAACCAGGCAACTACTTTGGAGAAGCAATCTGCCTGAAAGAAATGAAAGATTGGATTATCAATCTGTGAGACAATTGGAAAAAAAGAAGGAACTGGGCAAGAAACTGATGAATAAGATTGAGGAGCCGAAGAAATAGATAGACTGCGGCGTGACTATAAAAAAGTATGTGGCAAATATCTAAGGTCTTGCGAGAACTCTACGCACTGGTGGTAACAATTAAGCCGAAGACGGCAGATCGAAATTGCAGTCTGCCACCAATCCTGTTGTACTGATTCTGGATGAATGGCTTCTATTGAAACCAACAGATTCAGAACAAAGGGATATCTTCGAACTGCTACTCCATCGGAGACTCAAGAAATCTTCAACGATTTTTTTACTCTCAGTATGAATTCGAGAAATGTTACGACCAACTGGGTGGTGATGACAGTCCCCCTCTGGCAGATGCAATCATTGACCGCATTGCTCATGACAGTTATCGCATCAACATCACAAGCATTGTGATGCCGAACATGACATCTCGATGCGTGAGGTTTATGGATTAGACAAAAACATTACGCAAGTAACCTCGCAGAGATAACTGGGACGCCATTTCCCCAATCTTCAAGTTTTCCAAAGAAACGAGAACAGCTTTTTACACAACCAATGCGATAGAATCCCTGAATTCATCCTACCGGAGACTGAATAAACAACGAAGTGTATTTCCGAGTTCCCAGGCTCTTTTGAAAGCCCTGTATCTATCGACGTATGAAATATCAAAAAAATGGACAATGCCGATAAGAAACTGGGGAAAAGTCCGGGCAGAACTGGTGATCATGTATCCGGACAGGATGCCGGAATAACAAAACTCCTTTGGCATATCAAGAGTAAATACACGGCTCCAGAAATGGAGCCGCTCTTGACATGCCATCGGATTCTTGTTATATATTAATCAAGGGAGTAAATGGTAAAAAAGTAAACGCATCATACGTTTACGTAAAAAATACCATTCACTCCCAATTCATTATCATAGAAGATCGATTTACAGAAAAAATTTCACACCGCCCGCAGACCTGTGATTTCCTCCACTTTGGCGGACATCTCTGATTTCCAGATTTCCGGAATGCAATTTTTTCATTTCGCACAAGAATATTCAGATACAATTCCAAATATTAATGCTGCTATTCCGATAATATTATCAATACTATCACTATCCAATACTTTGAAAGCTTTTCCTATTGGAAGTATCGAAAAGAGCAACACCTTTATACTTGCCGCAACAAAGTATAAATAATATGTAATGTAGTCATTAAATGTTTTTTTCCTATTCCTCTCATTATCATTAATCAATTCACCATAATCTAAAAGTGTTTCCTGATTTTCTTCAATACTTACAACATCTTCTATAATCACGGTCGTTTTACCAATTCCTTTTTCAATTCGTGCTTTTTTTCTTGAATCAATTATATAATGTATTTTCGACATTTTTCCTAACCTTTCATTTCAATTTTCAATCATTCATGAATAAAGAATATTTCCCATATATAAATCTGTAATCATTCAAAAATCATTATTTTTTAATGAATTGATTTGCAAAAAGCTTTAAATATCTGTTCCAGCAACATTTGACATTCATACCATTCCTCAGGTTTAATATCTTCACCACAACTAATTCTTTTTATTTTTTCCCTAAATTTATCTTCTACACATTTTTTATTTACAATTTCCCCCTGATATGTCTTCATTTTATCTTCATATCCCTTCCATAAAACGGGTTCATATTTTCCATTTACCTTGAGAATATCTTGTCCCAAAAACATTTCTATTGAGCATGCTTTCCCATTTATATTTGTATTTTCATTTCTAATAGGTCCTATCGTAGGATAATTACTACACAAATCTAAATTTGGAAGGTGCATTACTCTTACATTTGGAGGAAGTTTAATATTTTCTAAACTTTTTATAGCTACCATTCCTGCTGTATCATTATCAAATAACGCAATAATTTTATTATTAATTTTTGCAGCTATAAAAGCTCTCAAATAATGACAAAGATAACTTGTACTTCCCGGAACTGCATACTCAGAAAAATCGATAAATGAAAAATACTTTACCATATCAGGATACAAAATTTTCATAGACTCCCGAATCACATAAGTATCAAATTTCCCTTCTGTTAATATAATTGTTTTCTCCACATCAAACAAATCAGAAGAAGGAATATCTTCACACCAACCACCTTCATATAAATTTGTATAATCTAAAATAATTTCTTGTTCATTATCAAAAGCATCAAGAATAACTCTGAATACATCCCATACCGAGCCAAATTCAATATTCATTCCAAAATAAGTATCATCATTGAAATATGGCAGCGAATTTACTACAATCTGCTCCATCAGTGGATATGTTTTGTTGCTTTTTCCTTTGAAGTATTCGTACCATTCCCTATAACTATCTGTTTCCAAAAATGCCATTTCATGTGCATATTTTTTTATAGCTTTTACCCACTCTTCAAATTTATAATTGTTTTGAACATATTCTAAATCAAACGAATCATCATATTCTTCACTATATTCAATATATTCTTGTTTATTAGCTTCAAATAATATTCTTGCATCTTGATATGTATGGTTCAAAACATCTAATCCTCTTTTCGCTTTGCAAACCGTAGTTTTAAAATATCTCCTAACACCTTTTTCTCCATCATTGTATTCTACATCTTCAAAATGGATATCTGCTGGACTAAATAGTAATAACAACTCACCAAATGAATTTTTCCTACTTAAAAAATCTGCCTTTCCAATTGTCAACGAAACATATTCTCCCATTTGACTGCCCTCTTCCTGTATTTTCTACAATCCTAAAATCTAATATATTTGCTCATTAAGCTTTCAATTTTTTCTCTATCTAAAAAAATAATATTATTCTTTAATGGGTAATCATGTATCCCTTCAATAATCTTTTCCACGGCATTTTGTGTGTATTTTCCTGATACAGCAATAATTACTTTTGAAACAAACACTTTATTTCTAGAATAAACATCGTAATACGGCATACTAAACGCATCTTTAGCTTGTATAATCAATTCGTTTATCTCTCCATGTGCACCACCAGATACGTCTCCGTATTTAACCTGCACACCATAATATTCATAGTCATCAAACTCTGTTCTTCTTGCAAAAGTAATATCTTTGCCGAATTCTCTATTTCCATGGTTATATTTCACATTTACGAATCCCAGTTTACGAAATAAAGGAAGTAAAATTCGAATTGTAAATTCACTTTCTTTTTCACATTCTTTTATTTTAGGAAAGGGCAACCCCAATGTAATTTCTGTCGCACCATCTACTTCTTCATATAATTGTTTTATATCATTTAAAAGTATTTCAACAGAATCAGGTTCCATTTCACAACAATAATATAAACTAATATAATTTCCCTCATCTTCATAATATTCAAGACTCACATCCCCTATTTCTTTAAATCGTTCTTGAACAATATTTCTCTTCGTTTCCATATAGAGTTTTAACCCTATTGGACCATCCCAATATTTTCTTGGAATCACTTCTTCATATCGGACGTAAAATTTCTTTTCTCCGATTCTTTTAAAATATGCTGGTGCATCTACAACAATATGATTATCATTTTTTGATTCACATATTTCTATTTCCACATCATATGGTAAGTCATCTAATTCAATTTTTTTTAGAATAGAGACTGGAATAATAGGTCGATCCTCTCCATTTAAATATTCTTCTTCATCTATCAAAAAAGACACTAACACTTCTTCTTCATATTCACAATGTATTTTCATTTTCATTCTTCCTTTTTCTTTATCATATGCTTTCCTATCAGGATATCCTTATTATACCTAAATACTATCGTTATTTCTATATAAGAAAACGATCTCAACATGTAAAAATCCCCGCCTATTTCTAGACGGGGATTAAATATCATATTATATATGCTTCCACAATCAAGTCATTCCACTGTCGATTACAGAGATAGCCTCCATTCTCTTTTCGGAATGCTTTAGCTTAATCGAAATCTATCCTAAATTCAAAGATATCCCTTCCCATCCCCCATTTCCATTTTTTTGCAAACTTTATTTCCATTTTGCATTTTTGGGGAATGCCCGATTTTGAACATCTGCATCATTTTTATTTTTCGTTCTTTTTAAAAAGAAAAAGGAAAAATAATCCGAAATATCCTTTATTTAAAGGATCTCTGCTCTTTTTCCCTGGAATAAAAAAAGACCTTGACAGAGAGTATCTCTTCTTTACCAAAGTCATTTTCTCTTTTATTTTTCAATTTTGGGAATCGTCATTTTGGAATCCAGATTTACAAATATTTTGAAAATCAAGAGTGCGAAATGACAAATTCTATACGCAATCTTACTGATTAGCGATAGCAGCTTGAACTGCCAATAGGTACGTTCGTGTCACACCACAGTAGATTGAATAGGCAATGAGTAAAACTGGTTCTTATCCATTGCAATAAATCTTAAGGAGTGACTAATTTATGAACGCAGTAGGTATCGATGTTTCCAAAGGTAAAAGCATGGTGGCAAGCCTTACTACGTTTACATGACTGCCGGAGCTAATAAATTTTTGAGAATCTATTATGGGCGAGTGAAAGAATATCTTGCATCACTTCCTCAATCAGGATAATTTATACATACATTTCTGATAGATCAGCACAATGTGGTGGTCTTATTTTGATACCCTTTTGCAACCTGTATATAATTTTCAAAGTTCTTTCAATTTTGCCTTGACTTTTTATTTGCAGGCTCTTGTTACCATAAGTATAATCTAAATCAAAGAATTTCGCAACCAATGTACATCTATTCATGCGTACCTACTTTTCGTGAATTTCTGTATAGCAACATAACATTTGTTAGTTATATTTGAACTTGCATTATTCGCTTATACCAGTATACGCAACAGCTTCATCAATTTTTGACATCAATAAACTTGCAAACATAAGTCGTTGAATTGCTTGAAAATCAGAAATAACCATATTTTCATGGGCTTTAGGATTTCTGATACCTGTCATGGCTCCTGCAAAAATATCCATATATCCCTGTTGAACGCTTTTTCCACTTTGAGAATCTAAACTTTCAAATATAAGAATAGGATTATTGGGCGAAAATACTTTTCTCATTAAATCTGAACCATCTTTTTCTTCACCTGTTTCAAGCCTATACAGTCGTTTGACTCTGGTATTTATTTCTTTAAAAGCACTTTCAACTGCATCGGCATAATAGCCGTCATGAAATCGCTGTTTAGATACAGCCAATATTTTTGGGTGCATAAATGTCCAAATATCATCCAATGCAATATCTTTTGATGTGTCTTCAATGTAATTTTTTAGAGAGTATATTGATACTTTCAAATCACTAATATTTTGATAATTTGGGTACTGAGTTGCTTTATGAAACATGAGAATGAAACGCTCAAAATCTCTGCCTAAATCGCCTTTATATCTTTCGATCATAGCAAGTAAATCATTATGAAAAATTTTCCAGTCGGCAGAGTATACGTCAATTACTGCTTCTTGGGGTGTGGGTAAATTAAGATTTAAAATTTTCATGCTCTGTAATGTTGCAAGAAATTCATCACATCTCTTTTCAAAATTATTTAGCTTTTCATTTAAAACCTGATTGTCTGATTTTGTCATATAAACCAACTCCTTCCAACATGGCTTTTTATCTGTTATTATAGCAGAAAAGAATTAACAAATCTATGCTTAGAAACGGAGTTGTAACGCTGTTTCCTTACCTGGTTCCGGCTCTTTCTCTTGCCACAAGATAGTGTCAATGTTTCGCTTGATAACGTCGTATTCCTTGACCTGCTTTTTTAGCTTCCCTTAGTCCGTATAAAGGGCTTCCTTTGGGACTTGGAGCTTTTTGTATCCCCCTGCAGAACAGTGACACTTAGAAGCTTACCGTCGATATGAGGCGCTTGGAGTCCCTTTGCCACCGCTTCATGGAAGATTATTATCATTTTAATCACCATTCCATCTTCTTACTTATCATTATTCCTTTGGTATATTAAGAATAACTATATCATCTATAATTTACTCTTCTTTCATTGAAAACAAACTATCTTTACATATAATCTCTGAAGGAATCTCACTAAGAATGGTTGGAAAAATCTTTGGACTAATTGCATATTCAATCCTATCATATTTTTCATATCCATATTTTTTGCTGAGAATAAGGAAAATTTTATCATTAGCATCGGCTTTGATCTTATATATAGATTTTTGTTGTGCTGTTTTAGGAATCATTCCTTTTCTTTCATCACTGTATCCTATGACCCCATTTGCAGAACCTGCACCTACACGAAACATGGCAGCTTCAGGAGATCCATCCGTGTGACACAGCCGTATTGATTTTGCATTTGCAACAAAATCAAACATATTGATCACCACCGTTGCTTTCCTGGATACATCCTGTGCCTGTCTTGTATAAATCAAATAATCGGAAACATCTTTTCCTTCTGCACAATCTAAATAAACCTGATGCTTTTGTTCCGGAGTCAATCCTAATGTTTCATCTATTTTACAACCCACCAAATGCCAAAAATTTTCTTCTAAAATTGGCGTTTCCATGCACTTGGATGTTTTCTTTGCATTTACTTTATATAGAATTAAATAGGTTCTGCCTTTTAATCTATTGTGCACTTTTATGGCCTTTTTCACCAGTTCATATTTATCCTTCGAAATCATATTTCTCCCTAAAAATAATGACCGTGAATTTCTTCACGGCCACTTTGTTTTAAAATAATCTGGTTATTGTGTTGCTATCCCAACATTGTAAGCCTCACACTTACCCGGCATACACAGCCACCAATTTCTCGATGTCTGTCGGGTGCTTCCGTTAGTGATAGTTGTTTTCGATGCCAGAACACCGCCATACCGCTCCTTAATATGGGTGTCCATCAAAAGATGGGAAAAGATATACTCCTTTCGGCAAATTAATTATATCATAGGAAATCACTGATTTTCAATATCTTTTTGTACTTATTTTTGTACATTACCTCTTGTATCATGATTTATCATATGCACACAACATGATATTAGTCACCTTAACTTGAACCATACATACGCTTCTCATTTTTTATCATAAACGTAACATCATCTTCAAAGATCCTTCCCCTGGGAAAATCTTTCCGTTCTCTTTCGATTAATTTAATGATCAGACTTTCCACAAAATATCTTTGTCAATGATTAACTCTCCATGACTTATGCGATAGACTTTATCACATAAATATTGAATATCCTCTGCGTAATGGCTTGCTAACAAAATACTTTTCCCCTGGTCTTTCAGATATAATAACAGTTCCCGCATTTCTTTTACTCCGTCCTGATCTAAACTGTTCATCGGTTCATCCAGAAGGATGATATCCTGGTCTTCCATAATGGCCTGAGCGATTGCCAGACGTTGCCGCATTCCCATGGAATACTTTTTTACTTTT
>JALERO010000208.1 GCA_022764265.1 Eubacterium sp.
GTAATTTTCATGGCAGACGGAGTCATAGAAGAAGAAGGAACCAGCGAAGAAATCTTCGGTAATCCTCAAAAAGAGAAGACAAAGGAATTTTTAAGTCGTTTCCGCAATCTTTAACATTTCAGAAGGATTCCCCCGCTTCAATCGCGCAGAGCGCTAAGCGGTGGGTAATAAACTAGTTTCAGTAGCGGGTGACAATTCCCTTCTGAAATGTTGAGCCTCCGGCGGATTGCAGAGATGCGCATTTGAAATTTGTCATGCTAATGCATGACGCGCATCTCGCAGCAAGAACGCTGAGGCGTTCTTTAAATTATAAATTAGAATCATCGGTTGACAATATAATTGTAAGATAGTAAAATTTATTAAATGAATAACAGACTTGGTAGAGGTGCGGTTTTTATCAGTAGCACAAAAAGTGCAATCCGGGAAGAGGTTTTGTGTGAAAGGAACAATCGCCGAAGGGATTATTTTCCCAAGATAATCTCTGGGACGCAGTCAGAATATGCTGCGGACTGTCACATCAGTGGAGCGCTATCATAGATAGATTTTCAATATATTGATTGATCGATGGTGATCGGAAGTACGAAGGATATTTGTCATGAGCACGCTTCAAGGGCGTTGTTCATGACATTTTTTTCGTTAAAAAACAAGAGAGAAAGGAATTTTTTAAAATGAAAGCAAAGAAAAAAACACTGTGGCTGGCATTTGGACTTCTCTGTATTCTTGCAATGAGCAGTCTTCCTGTGTTTGCCGCAGAAGAAGCAGCGGAATACGTACCGAAGATGTATGCATCCTTCTGGTCTCTGGTTCCGCCAATCGTAGCGATCGTACTTGCTTTGATTACAAAGGAAGTATATAGCTCTTTATTTATCGGTATTGTGATCGGAGGCATTTTCTATTCCGGATTCCGGTTTGAGGGAACGGTTCTGCATGTATTCCAGGATGGTATCGTAGGTGTTCTGACTGACAGCTATAACATGGGTATTCTGGTATTCCTGGTCATTCTTGGTATCATGGTGTGTATGATGAACAAAGCGGGAGGTTCGGCTGCCTTCGGTCGATGGGCAAGTGTTCATATCAAGAGCCGTGTAGGTGCACAATTGGCAACCATTCTTCTTGGTATTTTGATTTTTATTGATGATTATTTTAACTGTCTGACTGTCGGCAGTGTTATGAGACCGGTAACGGATAAACATAACATTTCAAGAGCAAAGCTTGCTTATCTGATTGATGCCACAGCAGCACCGGTATGTATTATTGCACCGATTTCTTCCTGGGCAGCGGCAGTTACCGGATTTGTTGAGGGCGAAGATGGTTTTTCCATTTTTATCCGTGCTATTCCGTTTAACTATTATGCACTCCTTACCATCGTCATGATGGTTACAATCGTACTCTTGAAGATGGATTATGGCCCAATGAAGTTACACGAGGCCAATGCCATTAAGGGAGATTTATATACCACACCGGACCGTCCATATGCCAACGCAGAAGAAGATGTTGTTGAGACAAAGGGCGGCGTGATCGATCTGGTATTCCCGGTGGCAATCTTGATTGTATGCTGTGTCATCGGTATGATCTACACCGGAGGTTTCTTCAGTGGCACCGGATTTATTGAAGCCTTTTCCGGAAGTGATGCTTCCGTTGGTCTTATGCTTGGAAGCTTCTTTGCCTTCCTGATCACAATTGTATTTTATGCAGTTCGAAAGGTACTGAAATTCTCCGAATCCATGGCATGTATTCCGGACGGATTTAAGGCAATGGTACCTGCGATCCTGATTCTTACCTTTGCATGGACCTTAAAAGCGATGACAGACAGCCTTGGTGCAAAAGAGTATGTTGCTGCTGTAGTATCCAGTGCAGCCGGCGGATTTATGGTTCTTCTTCCGGCAATCATTTTCCTGGTAGCATGTTTCCTTGCTTTCGCAACAGGAACTTCATGGGGAACTTTTGGTATATTGATTCCAATCGTAGTTGCGGTATTTGCAGGAACCAATGAGACTATGATGATCATGTCCATCTCTGCATGTATGGCCGGTGCTGTGTGCGGAGACCACTGTTCACCGATTTCCGATACGACGATTATGGCGTCCGCTGGAGCACAAAGTAACCATGTAAACCATGTTACGACCCAGCTTCCATATGCCATCACCGTTGCGGCTGTATCCTGTGTGACCTATATCGTTGCAGGTGTGTTACAGCAGTTTATGGCAGCACCGATTGTAGCTGCAATTTCTCTGGCAGTTGGTATTGTGCTGATTATCGGTGTTCTTCTGGTGATTCGGGCAATGACAGCAGGCAAAGTGGAAACAGAATAGAAAATTGGTTGAAAGAATAAGTGAAACAGGGTATTGCGTCTGCAATACCCTGTTTTTAAAAAGAGAGAAAAGTATGAAAAAATCTATGACTATCAAAACAAGTTCTCTTTGTTTTGATGGTGTTAGTATACCCCGAAATTGTGTTTAATCTGTCAACACTTTATCAAGAATTCATGAAGAATTCTTTCGAAAATATGAAGATTCTGATAAAGAACAAACAAAACTTCTTGACGTAAACGCGTTACTACGTTAAACTGAAAACATATGGAAATTATATAAGACACAACGATTGGAAGGAGATTACTATGAGTCAGAAAGAAATTCCTTATAAAATCTATCTGGAAGAACATGAAATGCCACAAAGCTGGTATAATGTGCGGGCAGATATGAAGAAAAAACCGGCACCACTGTTGAATCCGGGAACCTTAGAACCGATGAAGTTTGAAGAATTACAGCCGGTATTCTGTGATGAGCTGGTTCGTCAGGAGCTGGATGACGAGACTCCGTTTATTGAGATTCCGGAAGAAATTCGCAATTTTTATAAAATGTATCGTCCTTCTCCACTGGTACGGGCGTACTGTCTGGAGAAGAAACTGGATACTCCGGCAAAAATTTATTATAAATTCGAAGGAAATAATACCAGCGGAAGCCATAAACTGAATTCAGCCATTGCTCAGGCATACTATGCAAAGAAACAGGGATTAAAAGGGGTTACCACAGAGACCGGTGCGGGACAGTGGGGAACCGCCCTTTCCATGGCATGCTCCTATTTTGATCTTGATTGTAAAGTATATATGGTAAAGGTTTCCTATGAGCAGAAACCATTCCGAAGAGAAGTCATGCGTACCTATGGTGCCAGTGTGACACCATCTCCATCGGAGACAACCGAAATCGGTAGAAAAATTCTTCAGGATCATCCGGGTACCACCGGAAGCCTTGGCTGTGCTATTTCCGAGGCGGTTGAAGTGGCAACCGGAACCGAAGGTTATCGTTATGTATTGGGAAGCGTTCTCAATCAGGTTCTTCTTCACCAGTCTGTGATCGGTCTGGAAGCGAAAGCTGCCATGGATAAATACGGTATCAAACCGGATATGATCATTGGTTGTGCCGGTGGTGGTTCCAATCTCGGCGGCCTGATTGCGCCGTTTATGGGAGAAAAGCTTCGTGGAGAAGCGGATTATCAGATTATCGCCGTGGAGCCGGCATCCTGCCCAAGCTTCACAAGAGGAAAATATGCTTACGATTTCTGTGATACCGGAATGGTTTGTCCATTGGCGAAAATGTATACGTTGGGAAGCGGCTTTATTCCATCTCCGAACCATGCCGGCGGTCTTCGCTATCACGGTATGAGCAGCACCCTGTCAGAACTCTATGATCAGGGATTGATGGAAGCCCGTAGCGTGGAACAGACAGAGGTCTTTAAGGCAGCGGAACAGTTTGCAAGGGTAGAAGGTATTCTTCCGGCACCGGAGAGTAGTCATGCCATCCGCGTAGCCATTGATGAAGCATTGAAATGTAAAGAAAACGGAGAAGAGAAGACGATCCTCTTCGGTCTTACCGGTACCGGTTATTTTGATATGGTTGCTTATGAGAAATTCCACAATGGAGAGATGAGTGATTATATTCCGACGGATGAAGATCTTCAGGTGGGATTTGACGGTATTCCGAAGATTCCGGGCGTACAGTAAGTGATGGAACAGACGCCGTCAGAGCGGTCATACAGTTTTT
>JALERO010000195.1 GCA_022764265.1 Eubacterium sp.
TTACCGTAAAGCATCTCAAAAGCTGCAATCAGACGTTTTCTCGTTGCGTCCGGCTCAATAATATCATCCACATAACCTCTTTTTGCCGCTGCAACAGCACTGCTCTGAAGTTCCCGATACTCCTCTGTCTTTTCTGCAATAACGGCCAGCTGGTCTTCACCAGCTGCAATCTCATCCGCATACATAATGCGAACTGCCTGCTCTGCATCCATCATTCCGACAGAAGCATCCGGCCATGCCAGAACGAAATCGGCTCCAATTGCCTTGGAATTCATAACAACAGATGCTGTTCCAAACGCATCACCTGCGATCAGATTCACCTTCGGAACTGTACTTCCGGCAAGCTCTGCAGTAAACTGAGCCAATGCCTTAGCAATCTTTCTCTCTTCATGCTGTAATGCTTTGATTCCACTCACATTGGTCACCGTGAGGATCGGAAGAGAAAAGGCATCGCAGAACTTGATAAACTTCACAGCCTTATCCAGTCCTCTGGTAGTCAGCAGGTTCTCACCATCCACGGTCTGATTAGCGATAGCCCCCACTGTCTCTCCATTCAGGCGAATAAAAGCAGTCACCATATCCTTTGCGTACATTTCCTTTGTCTCAATAAATAAAGACTGATCGGAAATGGACTGAAGGATGAATTTTGCATCATATTCTGCATCGTTTAACTCTGGAATAATACGATTCAGATCATCTTCACATTCAAAGCTGGCATCCTCGGATTCAAAGTCGGAAGGCAGAACATCCACGAGAACTCGAAGTTGATCCAGCAATTCTTCCTCTGTATCACAGACAAAATCAACATTTCCCGCACGATTTGCCTGATACTCATAACCGGATGTATCCAGTTTGGATTCAATGTTGCCTTCCAGTGCATTCGGACTATTGACAAATAATGCACCATTCTCTTTTTCCATCAGGACAAAGTCTGACATAGCAGCCATCAGAGCACTTCCTCCACCGCATTTGCCGAAAACTGCGCAAATCTGCGGAATCTTGCCGGATGCCTGAGCCTGTTTTCCGAAAATCGTTCCAAAAGCCTGCAGAGCATCGTTTGCTTCCTGAAGGCGAAGACCGGCACAATCTAACATTCCGATCACCGGAACTCCCATTTTCATAGCCATATCATATATATTCGCAATTTTTTTCGCATGCATCTCGCCGACAGAGCCACCGAGAGCAGCCACATCCTGGCTGTACACGTAAACCATGCGATCATTGAGCACACCATATCCGGTGATCACTCCATCACCCTGGACTTTCTTCGCACCAAGATTATAATCGGTGTTTCGCGCCTGAACCAGATTGCCGATCTCCACAAAACTATTTTCGTCCAGTAGATATTCAATCCGTTCCCGAGCACTCATTTTTGAATTACTCATGTAAATTCCTCCATCAAATAAGTTAAAGTAAATATATTTTCAAGAACGCCTCGGCGTTCTTGCTGCGAGATGCGCGTCATGCGTTAGCATGACAAAATTCTAATGCACATCTCTGCAATCCGCCGGAGGCTTTTATCGAAGTCGGAGATTGAAACTCCACTTGAGAAATTTATCTTTTACTCACCACTTATAGAAGTGGGAGTCTTCTCCGACGAGATAAAAAATCCTTTATAAGAAAAGACAGCATAATGATAACAAATTTTTACCATAGAATCAATAGTTTTTGTCAGGTTATTAACATAATAAATTATTATATAAGTATAACTTAATATTATGGCAACTCATTGGTATCATTTATTTTTTACGATATTGCCAGACAATTTCGTGATATTTTTTAACATTTTTATATTTAAAGAAAAATTCCATTGGTTAAATTCTATATTTCTTTCTCTTTTTTTTCACTTTCTTTTTTACCTTTTTACATATTGTTATATTATTAACAATTTTGTATGCAATTTTTTGCACAAAATTGTTTCATGTAAGCACCAATTTCTCCTTTCGAAACCGCATCATTACCTTTCTTTTAGCTCTCCAAATTGTTACAAACGAAAATTAATTTATCTTCATTTCTCCTTCCATTTTTATTGAAAATAAAGTATAATAGAAGCATACTGAAGGGTTACATATTTAAAAAGGAGGGGTTTTATGGAGAATCGCAAGATTGCTTATTACTCAAAAAACTGTAACTTAAAATTATCTGTATATCCGGGACATTATTCCACACGGCATTCCCATGTCAATTACTTTCTGGATATGACAACAATCAAAGTACGACAGTCCAACGCAAAAGAAGCAGCTTCCGGATTGGTTCAGCTTTATAAACACAACACCGTTGTGGACACCATCGTATGTCTTGACGGTACAGAAGTAATCGGCGCTTTTCTGGCAGAAATGCTGACAGAAAACGGCTTTTTCTCCTACAATGCACATAAGTCCATTTATATTGTCACCCCTGAGATTGACAATGATGGTCAGATGTTTTTCCGCAAAAACATACAGCCAATGATTAAGGATCGAAACATCATTATTCTGATGGCTTCTGTGACAACCGGGATCACCATCAATCAAAGCTGGGAATGCATTGAATTTTATGGTGGAAAACTTCAGGGAATTTCAGCTATTTTCAGTGTACTTTCCGAATACGGAAATCTTCCTGTGAATGCCCTTTTTACTACAAAAGATATTCCAACTTACCATACTTATTCCAAACACGAATGCCCATATTGCAAAAATGGACAGAAACTGGATGCTCTGGTAAACGGTTACGGATATTCTGAATTATAGCCTGCTTTTACTCTTATATATTTATCAGATAAAATACGAAACATCGGAAAATCTCCAGACAAAGGGAATCGCCTGTAGAATTTTCCGATGTTCTTTTTCTATTTATATGATTTTCTTTCTGTCAAATAGTTACATTTAATGCCGCCGAGACCTCTTCCATAGCCTCATCCATAAAGCTTTGTTTTGTCACTTCATCAATATCCGGTAATTCTTCTATGGAAGACACTCCAAAGCATCTCAGAAATTCTTCTGTAGTGCCGAAAACAATAGGTCTTCCAAGGGTTTCCAACCTCCCCAGTTCTTTGACCAACTTATATTCGATCAGTTTGTTAACCGCAAAATCACATTTTACTCCACGGATGGCCTCAATCTCCTGTTTCGTCACCGGCTGTTTATAGGCAATAATCGAAAGGGTCTCCAGCATAACATCTGTAAGAGAGCGTTTTTTCGGCTGACTTACCAGCTTTCTAACGTAATCATATGTTTCAATTTTTGTACAAATCTGATAGGCTCCATCAAGCTCGATCAGACAGATTCCTCTTTCCTCAGCGCTGTAATCAATTTTCATTTCTTCCAGAATCACTTTCAAATCCTCCGGATCTTTTTCCAGAACCGAAGCCAGCCTGTCTAAAGTCACCGATTCCCCGATCGTAAACAAAATGGCTTCTATAATTCCTTTTAATTTCGTTTTATTTTCCACAATATTCCCTTCCTATTCTTCCACAGCATCCAAATATATCTCATCAAAATTATTATGCTGGCTGACTTTCACCTGCCCCACCTTCATGAGCTCAAGCACAGCGAGAAATGTTACGATTACCATTTCTTTGGCTGGCTGGATATCCAGAAGGGTTCGGAAATTTATTTTTTTGAGTCCCCGAATTTGAGTGCGAATCTCTCTCATGCGATCCTCAACCTTATATTTTTCTTTCTCAATCTTTCCGAATTTACTTCTGACAGGGTCTTCCCTGTCTTTTTTCCGCCGCATAACCATCTGAAATACCCGGTTCAGCTGTTCAAGGGTCACATCTCCCACAATTTCTTCCGGACAAATCGGCTCCTCATAATCTTTAATCTCTTGAGGAACTGTCTCCGGCTTGTAAAACACCTTTTCTGCATCCACACTGAGATCCTTCAGTTCTCCGGCTGCATACTTGTACATTTTATACTCCATCAGGCGATGCACAAGTTCCTCTCTCGGATCCTCCTCTTCTTCCTTTTCTTCCTTTGGAAGAAGCATTTTTGATTTGATTCTGAGCAAGGTTGCCGCCATAACCAGAAACTCACTGAGAGATTCAAGGGAAGAACTCTGCTCCATTTCTGCAATATATTCCATATATTGATTGGTGATTTCCACAATTGGAATATCATAAATATTTACTTTATTTTTTTCAATCAAATGTAAAAGAAGATCCAGGGGACCTTCAAATGCATCAAGTTTTACATCAAGCTTCATATATTTATCTTTCTGTCGACGGTCGATTCTTTTTATCCGGGATAACCGCCTTCTTTTTTATTTTTCTTTTTCTTTGTACACTTATTTTAAGCAATTCTATCAGGAATGGCAACAGAGAAATGCATATTTTCAGACACTTGCCATAAACTGTAGTAATACTTTTCAGGAGCCAGGTTATGTCAAACTTCCTTTTTCGAAAATCCTTTTTACGAATTTTCTCTTTATTATGCTTCCTCCTCATCCTTTTTTCCTGGTCATTTCCGGTTCTGGCTCTGGAAGAATCCACTTCCTCAAACACCCAGACCGAAACTTCCTTCCATGTAGATGCTCCTTGTGCCCTGTTGATGGAAGCATCCACCGGAACCGTACTATTTGAACAGGCTGCAGACGAAGAAAGGGCTCCGGCCAGTGTCACAAAGGTTATGACACTGCTTCTTATATTCGATGCCCTCGCTTCCGGCCAGATTTCGTTAAATGATACGGTTTCTGTCAGTGAACACGCATCCTCCATGGGTGGTTCTCAGGTCTTTTTAGAGACTGGCGAAACTCAGACTGTAGAAACTATGATCAAATGTATCGCTGTGGCTTCAGGAAATGATGCTGCCGTGGCTATGGCAGAATATATATCAGGCAGCGAGGAAGCTTTTGTTTCCAAAATGAATGCCAGAGCCAAAGAGTTAGGGATGACTCACACACACTTTATCAACTGTTGCGGTCTGGATGCAGAAGGACATTATACTTCCGCCAGAGATATCGCTCTTATGTCCCGGGAACTGACAACCAGCTATCCGGCTATCTTTGACTATACCACCATCTGGATGGAAAATATCACCCATGTAACAATCCGGGGTTCTTCCGAATTCGGATTGACCAACACCAACAAACTGATTCGGCAATATGATGGTGCCACCGGACTGAAAACCGGGAGTACCTCTAAGGCAGGCTTTTGCCTCAGTGCTACAGCGACAAAAAATGATATTTCTTTAATTGCTGTGGTCATGGGATGCTCCAGCTCAAAAGTAAGAATTGCCGCCACATCAGCTCTCCTGGATTACGGATTCTCCATTTGTCATATATTCACCGATGAAAATCCTCCTGTTCTTTCTCCGGTTTCCGTCCGTCAGGGTGCTGTCGATACTATTTCCTGTGAGTATGATAAAACTTTCTCTTATGTCGCCACACAAGATTTTGACGCATCAAAAATCAAGCGAAAACTCCGGTGGAACAAAAACATTACTGCACCGCTGAAAAAAGGAGATGCTGTGGGAGAATTGATTTATTATTATGACAGCAAAAAGCTGGGAAGTATTTTTGTCATGGCAAAAGAATCCGTTAAAAAAGCAACCTATTTCGATTACTTCCGAAAACTGGTCGCTTCATTATGATTTTTGTAAGCAAATAAAGTTAAATTGGGCAGCTTTATATTGAGAATGGTCTGTTTTTCCGGCAGGGTGTTTATAACTCCAGCTCATAAACCCCTTCCGGATTTAAACCAACTCGCTCCATCATCAACAATATTGTCTCCTTTTCTTCAGGAAAAACACACCAGGATAATCCACATCCAGCAGTGATCGTCGTAGGAATCGGAATCAGCCTTCCGGGCATAGCTTCCTGCTTACAGCATTTTTCCATTCGAATTGCCTCTGTTGTACTTGCAAAGGTGATAATCACCTTCCATTCTTTTTTTCTCATCCTTCTGTTTTCTCCATACTCAGATGCATAATTGCTTCCAGCACACCACCCGCCACACACCTGGCTTTATCGGATATTCGATGACAATTCTCCTTTTCTGCCAGACGGGGATCGATATCTGCCATCTTCAATCCCTGACTGACTTGATATTCCTCGCGAATCATCCCCCGCACAATTCCCGGAATGGTTGCCGGTACAGGAACCCCATCAATCGTCGCAATGATGTCG
Source organism: Eubacterium sp. (assembly GCA_022764265.1). Classification (GTDB taxonomy): domain Bacteria; phylum Bacillota; class Clostridia; order Lachnospirales; family Lachnospiraceae; genus Anaerobutyricum. Next base: position 6,106 of record JALERO010000195.1, read on the forward strand.
CCTTTTTGCACTTCATCTCCAATCTGCTTTTCAATATGGAGAATGCCTTCACAGGGCGCATGAATCACCCGTTCCTTCCCATAACCGGCAATCACACCCGGGATTCCGGTATTAGGCGATGCTTCTCCTTTATAAATCACCCTTCCCAGATCGTGTCCTCTCTGTGTTTCAATTACTGCATGGACATCCTTTCCCGCTATGAATCCAGGCCCCAGACCAATCACGATCGGCGCATCCTGCATCGTCGTTCCCAGATTTTTTTTGGCAAGGATTGCATCCACAACCACTGCCGGATTCGCTTCTTTTATGACGGTCCCTCTCGGATCGATCATCACCGGCACTGCATTCTTTTCATATATTGCATAAGCTTCCTCTAAAGAAGAGACTTTGCAGGCGGAAATTCCTTCCACCACCACATTATCATCAAATACCGCCTCACAAAAACTAATTGTTCTCCGAATGCAGCTCGGATTGGCAATTTCCAGAACAAGCACCGGAAATCCGCACTGAAACAGTTTAAATATGGTTCCTGTGGCAATATCTCCCCCGCCGCGAACAATCACAAGATTTTTCTGCCATGTTTCATATGTCAGCATATTATTTCCTCTTTCATCCTGATTTACGGACAAATGATAAGATCGGCTCCTGACATGGTTTCCGCAATCACATACATATTTGTGACAGACCCCACCGCCAGTTTCTCACTCAACCCGTAATAATTCAGGCAGGTCCCACAGGTAAGAATCTCTACTCCCTGTGCTTCCAACGATTTCAGATCCTCCAGAGAATCAGAACCCTCACAGGACAGTGGAGCACCTCCGTTATACAGCAGAATGGTTTCCGGCAATTCTTCCAACTGTGTGAGAGCATAGATAAATCCTTTCATCAGAACTGCTCCCAGCTCATCATTTCCTTCCCCCATCTTTCCGGAGCGAAGAACCACAATCTTTTTCTTCTTTCTACCATCTGGGAGGCACACTGTCTCTTCCGAAACCGGATTATTATCTGTATTTTCCATTTTCTCTTCCATGTTTTGCATTCCAACTGTAATCAAAACCTTAAATTCATAATCAGACAGCTTTTCAGATTTACATTCATATTGTTTCTGCTGAGCCATTTTTGTAAGATTTTGAACAGCAATCTCATTATCTACCAGAACTTCCACCGTTCCGGATTCTTTTATTTCTTTTATGGCATTTTTGGTCTTGATTACCGGAATCGGACAGGCATCTCCCATTGCATTTACTTTAATCATTTTTATCCTTCTTTCTGCTTTTCTATATTTTTATGGCACTACAATGATTTCTTTATCTTGTCTCTCGATTACCTCTCCAACAATGGCACAAGGTAAATCTAATACTTCCAGGCAATGCAGTAATTTTTCTGCTTCCTCTCTCTCTACACTGATCAGCAATCCACCGGAGGTCTGCGGATCCAGCAGCACTTCTTCCATCGCAAAAGAAACGTCCCTGAAATCTACAAAAGATTCTGTATAATTCCGATTTCTCTGTCCAGCCGCTGTCAGAAGAAACTCATCGGCATATTCCAATGCTTCGTCAATAACCGGAACAGCATCTGCGTGAATCACACAGGTGTACACCCCGTGCATCATTTCATGAAGATGTCCCAAAAAACCAAACCCAGTTACATCAGTGCAGCCATGAATCGTAAACTTTCCTGCAATCTCAGCCGCATATTTATTGAGTGTCGTCATGGACAGCACCGCCTGCTCCATGGCTTCCATCGATGCTTCTCCCACACGATTTGCGGTTGCAATAATTCCTACGCCTAAGGGTTTTGTCAAAATCAGTTTATCTCCGATTTTACATCCATCATTGGGGAAAATGTGATCCGGATGTACAGTTCCGGTTACTGACAGACCATATTTCACTGAATCATCGGCAATGGAATGACCTCCGGCAAGAATTCCACCGGCTTCCATCACTTTTTCCTGTCCGCCCCTCATTATTTCCCCCAGAATATTCAAATCCATTTTTTCCGGAAAACATACAATATTCAAAGCAGTTTTCACTTCACCACCCATGGCATAAATATCACTTAAGGCATTTGTTGCCGCAATCTGGCCAAAGGTATAGGGATCATCAATCATCGGCGGAAAAAAATCCAGCGTCTGGACAATCGCCAGCTCATCACTGATTTTATAGACCGCCGCATCATCATGACTGTCATAGCCGATCAGAAGATTTGCATCCTTATTTCCTTTAGGCAATCGTTCCAGAACATGCTCCAGAATGCCGGGGCCCAATTTTGCTGTACATCCTCCACCCTTACAAAAAACAATTTGTTCACTCATATTATTCGGAATCCTATCCATCCCTCCGTCATCTGTGTTATAATTAAATTAACTTTAGCAAACAAAAACTATCAATGCAATATTAAGAAAGCTTTCTTTTATTGTAATTATTTATAAATCCATGGCTTTTATTTCGAATATGAATAAGGAAAAGAAAAAAATGAAATCTCACATTCTTACTTCAGAAGAATTATTCTCCAGATTGCCACTATCCGAAAACAAAATCATTACCATTGTCGGTGCCGGAGGAAAAACAACTCTTTTATATGCTCTTGCTAAAAAGCTGGCCGCAAACAGCCAAAAAGTTCTTGCAACCACCACCACGCATATTATGCGTCCGACATATTCGCCGAAGATTCCCTCCGGTTTTATTCTGGAACAGGAAAATGTCTCCGAACTTCACCACGCATTTTCCACATCCAATCTGGTCTATCTGGGAATCCCCATGACATTAGCAAATTCTTGCATAAATCAAAAAGAAGGATATCAGACAAAATGGCAATCCCCTTCTTTGGATTTTCTGGAGAAAATCCGTTCCGTTCCGGATTATATTCTCTGCGAAGGAGATGGTTCGAGAAGGCTTCCGGTGAAAATACCGCGAAAAAAGGAACCTGTTCTGTATCCCGGAACAGAGATGGTAATTGGAATAATCGGTTTATCCTGCCTTGGACAGCCTGTCAAAAACAATCTGTTTGGGTGGAAAGAAAATCCGTCCTTTTTTCAGACTCTATTATCATCTACAGAAGGGACTGAACATCGAATTACCACTGATACGTTATTCCAAATTGCACTTTCCCCGGAAGGACTTCAGAAATCCACAGAAAACAGGGTTTTCCATGTTGTTCTAAATCAGGCAGATACTCTGTCATACAACCGGATGACCGATATTGAATTATTGTCCCAAAAGATAAGAGACAATGGAATCCCATGTCACATTGTCTCTCTCAAAAATCAGAATAGATAAGTCTGTTTACAATTATTCTGAAATTACCGGCTCATCATCCGAAAGAAACTCGATTACACCATTTCCCAGCTTTCGGATTCTTGCCTGAGAATACACATAGTATCCGGCATCTTCCAGGCGTTTTCTACCATTCTGGAAAGATTTTTCAATAAGGATACCGATGCCTGCCAGCTCTGCCCCGGATTGCTCAATCAGGCGGCTGGCTCCGGTAGCTGCCTCTCCGTTTGCAAGAAAATCGTCAATCAAAAGAATTTTATCATCCGACTGAATATAGTCACTGAACAGAGTCAGCTCATAGCTGGTTCCTTTGGTAAAAGAGGTGATACGAGTTTGATATACATTCCCATTCAGTATTTTGGAGGTCTGTTTCTTCAAAATCACCATAGGCACCTGCAAATATTTTGCTACCATCATAGCCGGCGCGATACCAGAACTTTCAATAGTAAAAACCTTCGTGATACCATAATCTTTGAAATGCTCTGCAAAATCTTTTCCGAGTAAATCCATAAATTCCGGATCCACCTGATGATTGATAAAACTATCAACTTTAAGTACTGATTCACTTAAAGCCTTCCCTTCCTTCCGTATTCTTTCCTCTAATAATTTCACTCTTCTCACCTCATGTTTTTGATTATTTTCATTTTCTTATGTAGCTATTTCCAAGCATGCAGACCGCAACATTTCATGAATGGTTTCTCTCATCGATTACTGTCTCCTTGATTTGGCTTCCAGCATTCGTTTATCTTTCACGCGATCAATATCCATAAGCTCAGCGGAAGAAACCCTAATCTCCGTCAACAGTTCTTCATGTTGAACCATGACTCGCCTTCCGCCCTGGTCTCCTGTCAGCTGGTACAATTCTCCAAACAAATCAGATGGAAAAATTGCCGGATTTCCTCTTTTTTCTCCATCACTGCACACCACGATATCCGATGGATTTTTTCGAAATTGACAGATCATTCTCTGAACACTTTCTTTTTTTAATAGAGGTTGATCACTGACCATAAAACAACAGCCGTCCACCTTTCCGGAAGCCATCAGACCCAGTCGAAGGGATTCGGAAATTCCATGTTCCGGGTGATCATTCCAGATTACCTTTGCTTCCGGATAATTGTTCTCAACATAAGCTCTGATTTCCGGAAAACGGGTGACTACAATCATCGGAGCAGCATCGCTTTCAGCTGCCAGCTCCAAAGGATATTGATACAGTGGTCTACCCAGGAACTCTTCCAAAAGTTTATTACTGCCATATCGTTTGCCAAATCCGGAAGCCATCACAACAATGGCAATCTTCACTGTTCCCTTCCTCATTTCTGATGAAGTCCCATAAAGACCTTTTCACTGGTAATCGGCAGAGTACGGAACCTGAGTCCCGTTCCATTATAAACGGCATCGGCAATGGCAGGAGATGGTGTATTGATAACAACCTCTCCAATGGATTTTGCCCCATAAGGTCCTGTTGGTTCATAACTGCTCTCAAAGTCGACACGAATCTGTCCCATATCCAGTCGGGTCGGTATCTTATAATTAATAAAGTTCCGATTTTTTAACTTTCCTTTTTCTGAATACTGTATGTCCTCGTAAAGTGCCATTCCGATTCCCTGAACCAGACCGCCTTCCGTCTGTATTCTGGCAAGATTGGTATTGATTACTGTACCACAGTCAACCACTGCGGCATAGTCAATTGGTGTGATTTTTCCTGTTTCCAGATCAATCTCAACCTCAGCAGCTCCGGCCATGAACGGTGGCGGAGATACATTGGATGTATGGGACTGGGTCACTTCGATGATATTTCCATTACCGGCCTCCAGTTTGGTTACAAGATCTTTCAACTCCATAAAATGGTCTGGATTCTCTTTTTCCTGAATCAGATTGCCATCAAATTCCACCTGGTCTACGGATAATTCCATCAACGCAGAGGCTTCCTCGCAGATTCGTTTTTTCATTTTCTCACATGCTTTTACAACCGCTGTGCCTGTCACATAGGTTGTGCTGGATGCATAAGAACCGCTGTCATATGGTGACTGGTCTGTGTCAACTCCCCGGACTATAATCTGATCATACTCACAACCAAGACCATCTGCCGCCATCTGGGCAAGGATGGTATCACATCCGGTTCCCATATCTGAACATCCGATCATCAGAGTATAAAATCCATCATCATTTAATTTCAACTGAACCGAGCCGACGTCACAATTGTTGATTCCGGAACTTTGCATGGACAGAGCCATACCAACAGCCCGAACTGTATGCGGACCAATCTGAACATATGGATATTTGGCATCCCAATCAATCATTTCCTTTACACGGGCAATACATCGATCCAGAGCACAGGAATTGGTCACCTGTCCATAATAGTTTGCCAGGCGGTCACCTTCCTGCACAATGTTCATTTCTCGCAACCTGGAAGGATCCATGTTCATCTTGTGTGCCAGTTCATTTACTGCGGACTCCACAGCAAAAAGTCCCTGTGTCGCACCATATCCACGATAAGCGCCGGCAGATAATACATTCGTGTATACTACTTCTGATTTGAATCGAAAAGCATCCAGATTTCGATATAGAGAAATCGACTTTGTTCCGGATAAATCCACAGTCGTCGGACCATGTTCTCCAAAGGCTCCTGTATTGGATAAAGTATATAAATCAATCACTCTGATCTTACCACTCTGATCTGCCCCAATCCTTACGCTCATCTGCATCTCATGACGAGGTGATCCATGAACAAAGCATTCTTCCCTTGTAAAAACAATCTTTGCCGGTTTGCCGGTTTTATAAGTGACAAAAGCAGGATAAATCTCACAGATAGAGGTCTGTTTCGCCCCAAATCCTCCACCGATTCGAGGTTTTACCACACGAATGTTAGATTTGGAAATATTCAATCCCCTGGCTACAATTCGACGAACATGAAATGGTATCTGTGTGGAAGATATGATTTTAATCCTTCCATAAATATCCTTTGTGGTAAAGGCACAAAACGGCTCCATCATGGCCTGATTTACCGCTTTTGTATGGTAAACCTCCTCCACCTGATACTCACATTCTGCAAAAACCCGGTCAACATCTCCCTCTCCCCGGCACTGGGATGCACAGAGATTTCGGAGCGGATCCGTGCCCTGTCCGTTTTTTGCCACATAATTGTCTTCCGGATGAATGATGATCGGATTATCTTTTGCTTTCGTAAAATCCAGTATCGGTTCCAGAACCTGATAAGTTACTTTTATCATTTTTAAAGCTCTATCTACCGATTCCTCATCCTTTCCCGCTACAATTGCAACAGGATCCCCGACAAATCGAACCCGCTGGTCCAGAATCAGTCTGTCATCAGGACTCGGCTCGGGAAAAGTTTGTCCCGCTTCCGTAAACCGATCCTTCGGCACATCTTTATATGTAAAAACGGCTTCTATTCCCGGGACCTTCAAAGCGATATCTGTCTTTATTTCTTTAATCAATGCATGGGCATGAGGACTTCTTAAAAGTTTAACTATAAGACAATCTGCCGGTGCAATGTCGTCTGTATAAACTGGTTTTCCGGAAAGGAGTGCTCTCGCATCTTTTTTTACTATCCCTTTATTGACAAATCTGGTATTTTCCATTGATCATTGTTCCTCCCCGATTCCAAAGTATTTCATCAGAGCCCGGTACTGTCCCTGATAGCCTGTACATCGGCACAGATTGCCGGCCAGATATTCTTTTATCTGATCCTTGGTCGGATTCTGAATTTCCCTTTTCAGCGCCAATACGTTCATAATCAAGCCGGGGCTGCAATATCCACATTGATCTGCTCCTTCCTCAGCCAGATATTTTGAAAACTCCTCTGCCTCTTCCTGTACACCTTCTAAGGTTGTCACTCGATGCTTCATTGCCCGGACTGCCGGAACACTGCAGGATAGTACCGGTTTGTCATCCAACCACACAGTGCAAAGGCCGCAATTGCCGGTGTCACATCCCCTTTTCAGGCTCTTCAAATTAATGGATCTCAAAAAATCCAGAAGCATCATGTCCGGTCTGATATCTGCCTGAACTTTATCTCCGTTTACAATCATTTCTACTAACATGTTTTATCCCCCGTAAGCTGCTCAAGACCTCTTTTAATATAAATCCGAGTCAATTCTTTTCGGTATTCGGCACTGCCTCTCATATTACTTCCAAATTCTAATAAATCAGCTGTCTTTTTGGCAAATTCTTCTCTCTCTTTTGCATCCTGAGGATGGTCTAAAGAAACCTGATCTACCAGAACTGCATTTTTGGGTCTGGCTCCAACAACAGACATATACCGGCCATCTACCTGAATTACCGCACAGGTCAAAGTCGGAAAATCTGTTTCTGTCATTCGAAAACTCTGATAACATATTTTCCTTGTGTCTTTTTTTATATAAATATGTGTTAAAATATCCTCATCCACCGGCATATTGATAAAATCTTTTAAGGCTACTCTTCCGCCCTGAAACAGATCAACATAACTGTCACAAGTTAAAAATGCTGTCAAAACATCCGAAAAACCAAATCTCGGAAAAATACTGCCTCCGACTGTCGCGCAATTACGAAATTGTACCCCGACAATATGGCGTACCGCCTCCTGAAAAACATGACCAAAAGTCTGATTCAAACTTTCATGAACTTCCAGATCATGTAGTGTAACCATACAGCCAATGAGAAAACCCTCTTCATCTTCCTCAATGCGGTCAAGTCCCAACAGAGAGAGATCTATCGCATTCTGAATAGTTCTCTTTCCCATTTTTAACCAGAGATTACCTCCGATGATCACATTATTTCTGCTTTTCTTGTTTAATTCATATGCCTGTTCCAACGATTCCGCCAAAACATAATTTTTTACAGTATACACATTTATTCTCCTTCGTCCGTCAACAGGATCTCATATAATATGATTTAATTTGTATATTATACATGAAATAAGCGACTTTTTCCATATGTTTATACCTATCTTTTTGAATTTAGCATTTTTATCATTTCACATCTTCAATGGAAAATCCATCGGACAATGACAGGGTTAATAAAGGTTTCTGTATAACATCCCAAACAAAACATGATCAGGCAAAATATAACAACAATAATTTTATTTTCAAGCAGCTTTTGGTTCTTTATTAAGCCGCTCTGATTCACCGCAGAAATCCTGTATATTCTGGAAAATGGAGTTTTTTGAAATAAATATATATATATTATGACCAGCATCATGCCAAAAAACAGATAATGCGGAATCAAAAATGCAACCCCTTTTATCATTCCCATAATTCCGTATTCTGCCACAAGAACAGAGATAAAAATCCCCATCTCAGCAGATAAAACAAAATCCAAAACACAATAAATCACATAGGGCGAAAACAAAAAAATACAAGCAAAAAAAAGTATTAATTGTCGGACTCTCACCATACATACATAAGAAAAAAAAGCGTTGGAATCCAATCCCTCCAATGTTTTTACATACTCTGTAAATCCCAGGAAATCCGAAACCCGAAAGAGATTCATTTTTATTGATACGTTAATAAAAAAAGTACCTGTAAGCAGTCCAATCACATACAGAATACATAAAAATCGTTTCCCTTCAATTGTATAGTACATAATATTATAATGACACCCCTTTGGTATCTTCCCTCCTTCTCTTTTATTTTCTTTAATCCCCTTTATATTTATATTCTGTGTTTTTTATTTTCATACATGAAGAATTATTCTATCAAATTAAAAAAAGCAAAATCCTTTTCAGAATTTTGCTTTTTATTTCATTTGCGACGTGTATCTCGTCAGTATCAGTGCTTATCAACTATTATTTAGCATAAGCAATTGACCTGGATTCACGAATTACATTGACCTTAATCTGGCCCGGATAATCCAATTCGCTTTCAATCTGCTTGGAAATATCTCTTGCCAATAAAATCATATCGGAATCACTTACCTGTTCAGGAACTACCATTACACGAATTTCTCTACCTGCCTGAATGGCAAAAGTCTTATCAACTCCCTTATAGGAGTCAGCTATTTCTTCTAACTGTTTCAATCTCGTCGTATACGTTTCCAATGTTTCACGTCTGGCACCAGGTCTTGCAGCTGAAATTGTATCTGCAGCCTGTACAATACAGGCAATCAGACTGGTTGGTTCAACATCTCCATGATGAGATTCCACAGCGTTTATTACGACTTGCGATTCTTTATATCTCTTGCATAAGTCCACACCGATTGTGATATGAGAGCCTTCCATCTCATGATCTACGGATTTACCGATATCATGCAACAAACCGGCTCTTTTTGCCAAACGTACATCTTCCCCAATCTCTCCAGCAAGCAGACCAGATAACTGAGCCACTTCAATGGAATGTTTGAGAGCATTCTGTCCATAACTTGTCCGATATTTCATCTTACCAAGTAAACGAACTAATTCAGGACGAATTCCGTGAACGCCGACTTCGAGGACGGCGGCCTCTCCTTCTTCCCTCATAATCTGCTCAACTTCATTCTGGGCTTTTTCTACCATCTCTTCAATTCTTGCCGGATGAATCCTTCCGTCAACAATTAACTTTTCAAGAGCGATTCTGGCAACTTCTCTTCTGACAGGATCAAAACTTGATAAAATCACTGCTTCCGGAGTATCATCAATAATCAAATCAACGCCAGTCAATGTTTCAAGGGTTCGAATATTACGTCCTTCACGACCAATAATTCTACCTTTCATCTCATCATTTGGCAGCTGAACTAAAGAAATTGTTGTTTCAGCCACATGGTCAGCCGCACATTTTTGAATTGCTGTAACGACATATTCCTTGGCCTTCTTGGCTGCTTCTTCTTTGGCTCTGGTTTCCATTTCCTTAACCATTACAGCCATCTCTCGTTTTACATCATCTTCGACAGTTTTAAGCAGATAATCTTTTGCTTGTTCAGAGGTCAAACCTGAAATTCTTTCCAGTTCCTGCAGACGTTTTGTATGCAACTCTTCAACCTTTGCTTTTTGCTTCTCGAGAGCACTTTCCTTATGAGAAAGAGATTGTTCCTTTTTCTCCAAAGCATCTGCCTTGCGATCAATGGCTTCCTCTTTGTTCAGGACACGTTTCTCATATCTCTGAAGATCTGCTCTCCGTTCTCTGCTTTCTTTCTCGAAGTCGTTCTTTGCCTTGATGGATTCTTCCTTTGCTTCCAGTAATGCTTCTCTCTTTTTGGATTCGGCAGTTTTAAGCGCATCGTCAATAATCTCTCTGGCTTTTTCCTCTGCACTGCCAATTTTAGCTTCTGATACTTTCTTTCGATAATTCGTTGTAATCAGAGACGAAATAGCTGCAGACAAAACAACTGCGATAAGAACAGCAATCACGGTGATTGGATTCATATCTACAGGAGCACCTCCTTATTAAGTTTTCATTGTACAAAAGTACAACACTTAGATTCTAAACTTTTTTCATTAAAAAGTCAAGTAGAATCTCTCTTTGTTAATCAATATGCACAGATTTTTTCATTCAGAAAAATCTTTTAATATCATTTATGCCAAAAATTCTTTTTTATTCAAACAATTCCGGATGTTCTAAAATATCCCGTACCAGCTCTGCCTGATAGCCTTTTCGACAAAAATGAGCACAGATTTTTCTTTTCGCAACAGCATCCAGAACCTCAAACTTTCGAATATATTTCTTTACATGAGGAACCAGATCTTCCTTATCCTGAAAGCCTGCTTCCTCAAATACCAGATCCAGAATTTCTGAAGAAATCCCCTTCTCTCTTAATTCCATCCGAATCATACTGTAACTCTTTTTTGATTTCTTAAAATAAAGATAATCTCTGGCATAACTGAAATCATCCACATAACCAAAGGACTTGACATAAGCCACTGCATCTTCAATAGATTGCTCATCATTGAAAGAGTCTTTCAGCTTGTCTCTCAGCTCTTTTTCTGTACGGTCCCTTTTTACAAGAATTCCGAGAGCACGTTTCTTGGCTCTCGGAACTGCATATTCTATCCGTATCCGTTCCAGCTTATCTTCTTCAATACGGCCTTCATCGATCAGTTTTTCTTTTTTAATCTCACTGGGGTATAAGTATATTCCCTCTCTGTATTCCGGGTCTACGTAAGTCTTCTTCCCGGAAGTGGGTACCAGATGAATCACGTACTCCATAAATGCTTATTTCTCCATCTGTCATTATTCGGACGGCTGTCCATCCTTCTGCGGTTTTTTGTCCTGTCCCGGTACTTCATCCTTCGGAAGATGGTAGAACTCTCTTACCTGATTCTCTACATCCTGCATCACATCAGGATGCTCTCTGAGGAAGATCTTCGCATTCTCTCTTCCCTGTCCGATCTTCTCCCCTTTATAGGAGTACCAGGCTCCACTCTTCTTCACGGCATCCACCTTCACACCGAGGTCAAGAATATCGCCCTCTCTGGAGATACCCTGCCCGAACATAATGTCAAATTCCGCCTCACGGAATGGCGGTGCCACCTTATTCTTCACAATCTTTACACGAGTATGGTTACCGATGATTTCACCATTCTGCTTGATGGCTTCCACTCTCCGCACATCCATACGAACAGAAGCATAGAACTTCAATGCTCTTCCTCCTGTGGTAGTCTCCGGATTGCCGAACATCACGCCCACCTTCTCTCTGAGCTGATTGATGAAAACCACAACACAGTTGGACTTGTCAATGACACCGGTGAGCTTTCTCATGGCCTTGGACATCAGACGGGCATGGAGACCAACCTGAAGATCATCCATATCCCCATCAATCTCCGCCTTGGGAACCAGTGCCGCAACCGAGTCAATAATCACAATATCCAGAGCACCGGAACGAATCATCGTCTCTGCAATCTCCAGAGCCTGCTCACCATGGTCTGGCTGGGAAATATATAAGTTATCGATATCCACGCCAATCTTTTTCGCATATTGCGGATCCAACGCATGCTCCGCATCAATAAAACCGGCAATACCATCCCTCTTCTGCACTTCTGCAATCATGTGAAGAGCAACAGTTGTCTTACCGCTGGACTCCGGACCGTAAATCTCAATAATTCTTCCTCTCGGCACTCCTCCGACTCCCAGAGCCACATCCAGACTGATGGATCCGGTAGGAATCGCCTCCACATTAATGTTGGCAGACGCATCTCCCAACTTCATAACAGAACCTTTTCCAAAATTCTTCTCGATGGTTGCCACCGCATTATTCAACGCAGCAAGTTTCTCTGCTTTACTCATAATCCTCATACCCTGTTCCGCCTATCGCGGTACAGACGAACATCGGGGCATATCCGCCTGTCAATCCTTTCTTCCCAATATCTGTCCCCTGTTATACGAACCTGTTCCGGTTGATTTCTCTTATTGTTTTTTATATCATAACACACTTCCCGAAAGAAAACAAGTGTTCGCGAAAATATGTTCGATTATCGATTGTCGATTTTTTCCGGATAAAGATCATGATGCGTCAGTCGCTCAAAAGCAACCTCTTCCCATTTTGTTCCAGGTTTACCGTAATTAGTATAAGGATCGATGGAAATCCCACCTCTCGGAGTAAATTTCCCCCACACCTCAATATATTTCGGATCCATAACACGAATCAGATCTTTCATGATAATATTGACACAATCCTCATGAAAGTCCCCATGATTTCGAAAACTGAACAAATACAATTTGAGAGATTTGCTCTCCACCATTTTTACGTCCGGTACATAAGATATATATATACATGCAAAATCAGGCTGACCGGTCATCGGGCAGAGACTGGTAAACTCAGGACAGTTAAATTTTACAAAGTAGTCATGATCCTGATGTTTGTTTACAAAGGTTTCGAGCAGTTCCGGCGCATAGTCGGATGGATATCTGGTACCCTGATTGCCCAGCAGGGACACTCCGGATAATTCTTCTTTTGATCTTCCACTCATCAGTGAAGTCCTCCTTATTCAAATCGAAAGTATTCTGCATCAAATCACAAAATCTTTCCATTCACTCCAAAATGATCGCAAAGATGGAAAGTAACATATACATTTTCTCTTGGAATCCTGAGATCTTCTTCCATAATCTTAAAAACAGCCTCATTCAATTTCTCGCATTCTTCTCCGGACGGCCCGGATTTCAAAACAATATTAACATATGCGCCAAATTCCAAAAATTCTCCACCTTTATAAATATGCTCATCAGAAGAAATGGAGACCATCAGACCATTGACTGTTTTTCCCGGCAGTAAAGTTATGGCTTCTCCCAATTTATCTGTTAATATTCTTTCCTGTTTTCTTGATGCCTGTTTTGCAATTTTCACCTCAATATATGGCATGATTTTGTTCTCCTCTCTGGTAAATATTATCTACGTTAAATAGTCAGATAGCATTCTGAAAATAAAGATTTCCGGAATGTCTCTGCTCTGCATTTTTAAGAAAATGATTTTGGACTCTCATTTTTATAAGTTGTAAAATAGTAAATCAGATCAAAGCAGGTCTGTTCTTCTCCTCTTTCTACAACACTCCATCCCTCTTCCCGATCCAGATCCGGCATCCAGGTATCTGCCTCATAAGCGTAGTCGATTTTGGTCACATAGGCTGTATCACAGTAAGGCAACATCATCCGATAAATGCTTTCCCCTCCAATAACAAACACTTCTTTATCATCGTATTTTTTTAATTCATCACGAAGCTGGCTTTCATCATTCACAACAACAGCTCCCCGACCATTATAATTTTTGTCATGAGTAAGAACAATATTCACTCGTTTCGGCAATGGCATTCCATTGGGAAAGCTTTCCAGAGTTTTTCTTCCCATCACGACCACATTACCTTCCGTCAGCTGGCGAAAGTTTTTCATGTCATTGGAAATGCGGACCAGCAGCTGGCCGTTTTTTCCAATGGCCCAGTTTTTATCTGCAGCAACAATTAACTTCATCTCATCCTCCATAAATATAGCTTTGTCAGATTGCAATCGGAATATTTTTAATCTGAGGTCCCGCCTCGTAATCCTCTATGGTAAAATCATCCACTGTAAAATCATAAAAATCATGAATATCAGGATTAAGTGTTACCTTAGGAGCTTTATAGGTCGGTCTCTGAATCAGTTCCTTCACAATCGGTATATGTCTGTCATAAATATGTGCATCCGCAATCACGTGCACCAGTTCTCCCGGTTCAAAGCCACTCACCTGACTGATCATCATCAGCAGAGCTGCGTATTGCACCACATTCCAGTTATTGGCTGCCAGAACGTCCTGAGAACGCTGATTGAGAATTGCATTAAGTTTATTTCCGGTCACATTGAAAGTCACACTGTATGCACAAGGATAGAGGTTCATCTCATGGAGATCCTCGTGTACATAGATATTTGTCATAATTCTCCTGCTGTAAGGATTATTTTTTAAATCAAACAGAACCCTGTCCACCTGATCCATCTCGCCTTCCCGGTATTTGTGTTTTACTCCCAACTGATATCCGTAAGCTTTTCCGATCGAACCGTCCTCATCTGCCCATTCATCCCAGATATGGCTGTTTAAATCATGCACATTGTTGGACTTCTTCTGCCAGATCCAGAGAATTTCATCAATCGCTGAACGAATATAGGTTTTCCGAAGGGTGATTGCCGGGAATTCCTTTGACAGGTCATAGCGATTTACCACTCCGAAACGTTTGATCGTATATGCATAGGTTCCATCCGGCCATTTCGGACGAACCTTCTCCCCTTCTGTACTAAACCCGTTTTCAATGATATCTGAACACATATCAATGAATAATTTATCTGCATAACTCATGATGTTTCCTCCATCTAAAAATATTCAAGAACGCCTCGGCGTTCTTGCTGCGAGATGCGAGTCATGCGTTAGCATGACAAATTTCTAATGCGCATCT
>JALERO010000004.1 GCA_022764265.1 Eubacterium sp.
ACTGGAAATTCAGAAGATGGCATTTGGAAAGAAGATATTTATGAGAAATATCAGGATTTTTATATGCAAAGTGCAAAGGATTGTTCAAATATGGTGATGTTAACATCTCCAGAACTCATGAGAGCAATTCAGAATAAATTCCCCGGTGTGAGACCCAAGAAAATGAGAAGATCGGGATTACATTGTGAAGAGAAAAAAAACAAGCCTTGCCTGACATGTTTGCAATGGAAACCGAATGAAAGGAGCGAATGAGAATTATGGCAAAACAGACAGTTCCTATATGGGAAAAATCTAACCTGACAATTCCGGAAGCAGCAGAGTATTTTGGCATTGGAATCAATAAACTACGCGAACTTGCCGGAGATGATTCCTGCCCGTATGTGCTGCGTGTAGGGAACAAAAGGCTGATCAAAAGAGTGCTTTTTGAAAAATTTCTGGAAACAAGATATGTAGTATAGCCCTTTCGGATGAAGAAACAAATCATGAGAAAAGAACCTGCCTGTGTATTTTACTATGAGTATTGAAAGATTCATGTTATAATATAGGCAGGGTTCTTTTCTACAAGCAGAAAGGAGTATCGCTATGGCGGCAAATAGTAGAAAGGATCATAAGGGACGTAAATTGCGACAAGGAGAGTCTCAACGTGCAGATCATACTTATATGTATCGTTGGACAGACCGTTCAGGAAAGAGGGAATGTATTTATGATGATGATTTGAATTCTCTCCGTAGAAGGGAACAAGAAATCCAGAAGAATTTAATGAATGGTCTGATTTTCCGAAAAGTAACGCTGAATGAACAGATTGTGACGTATCTTCTGATAAAAAAGTCTCTGGCAAATTCGACATTGGAGAATTATAAGTACTACTTTGAGCATGACATCAGGGATAGCAGGATTGGAAATATGCTTGTTACGGATATTCGCAAATCAGATATCTTACTTTTTTATAAATCCAGATCAGATGCGGGATATAAAAATGGAACCATTCAGATTCTACATAAGATTATTCATCCGGCTTTGGATTTGGCGGTGGATGATTGCCTTATTCATAAAAATCCAGCCGATGGCTGCCTAAAAGAGTATCCGGAAGACAGTGAAGAAAAATATGCGTTATCTTTGCAGGAAGAAAAAGAATTTTTGGACAGGCTGGAAATCCGATCGGATTTAAAACAATATTATCCGTTTTATGCGATTATGCTGCGTACAGGTCTTAGAATCGGTGAAATGATTGGATTGACCTGGGCTGATGTTGATATGAAACAGAAGACCATATCTGTGAATCATCAATTGCTGTACCGGACAAAGAATGGGAAAACGCAGTATTATTGTACATCTCAGACGAAAACAAAAAGTGGAATGCGAGAACTGCCAATGTCCAAAGAAGTCTATGACCTTTTTCGCAAGCAACGCAGAAGTTTAATGCAGATTGACAGGGATATGACATTTTCGGTTGATGGATATTCGGACTTCGTTTTTCTTTCCCCTAAAACAGGACGGGCGCTATATCCTGCTAATGTTCGGCGCCAGTTGAATTTAATTGTGGCTATGAATGATGAAAGAGAAATCGAACTGCCGCATATTACACCACATATCCTTCGTCATACGGCATGTTCAAGGTACGCAGAAGCGGGGTTGGATTTGAAAATAATTCAGTATCTTATGGGACATACGGATATAAAGACCACGATGAAAGTCTACAATCATGTGGATATGGAGAGAGCGCAACGGGCGATGCAGCTATATGAAAACTGGTATGATGGGATGTCAGAAACCGTTTGAATAGATGCAGAATACAATGGTTTCCGTACACCAATTTTACACCAATTTGGTGTATGGATATAAAATTCCTTGTGAATTTACGTGGAAAAAGGCAAGAATTTTTGTTGAAATTTACTGAAAATAACAGTTGAATAAACCTTTATAATAAGTTATAATGACTATGGTAAACGAAACAATTCTTCGGGGCAGGGTGTGATTCCCGACCGGCGGTGTACATTTAGCGAAAGATGTGAGCCCGCGAGCCGTGAGGCATGATCCGGTGTGATTCCGGAGCCGACAGTATAGTCTGGATGTGAGAAGAAAGTGTGTGCTGTCCTGTTCTGATTTGTTATCAGAGCAGAGAAAGTCATAGTTTTATTGCGTTGATATTCTTTCCTCCCGAAGTTGTTCGGGAGGTTTTCTTTTTTTGGAGGAAAGCCATATTTCCTGTCAATCAAGTAATGCTCCGCAAGAATTTGCGATAT
>JALERO010000016.1 GCA_022764265.1 Eubacterium sp.
ATTCAGGAATATTTTGGTGTGATGGATGAAAAAGAGCAGAAACTGAAAGATAAATTCCGGGATTACCGTAAGGAAACCAATGCGAAGCTGAAGGAGAATAACGCCCGACAAAAAGCACTGCAAAAGGAACTGACGGAAATCAAGAGCAGTAAGTTTTATAAAATGAAAGTAAAATATGACGCAATAAAAAATAAGTTCCGTTAATATTCGGAAAGCAAAAGAACAGTGAGTAAGGAGTATAACCTATGAGTGATATGACCCATCTGGATGAGCTGGAGGCAGAAGCGATATATATCATGCGTGAAGTGGCAGCAGAATGTGAAAAACCGGTCATGCTTTATTCCATCGGTAAAGATTCCTCTGTCATGCTGCATTTGGCATTGAAGGCCTTTTATCCGGAAAAACCGCCGTTTCCGTTTCTTCATGTAAACACTACATGGAAGTTTAAGGAGATGATCGAGTTCCGGGATAAGGTTGCCGAAAAGTATGGCATCGAAATGCTGGAATATATTAATGAAGAAGGTGTTGCCCAGGGGATCAATCCTTTTGACCACGGCTCTGCCTACACAGATATTATGAAGACCCAGGCGTTAAAACAGGCCCTGGATAAATACGGTTTTACGGCAGCCTTTGGCGGTGGCCGGAGAGATGAGGAGAAATCCCGCGCGAAAGAGAGAATTTTTTCTTTCCGTAATTCCAGCCATGCGTGGGATCCGAAGAATCAGCGGCCGGAGATGTGGAAATTGTACAACACGATGATCCATCAGGGAGAAGAAATGCGTGTCTTCCCGATTTCCAACTGGACAGAAAAAGATATCTGGCAGTATATCAAACGAGAAAATATTGATATTGTACCTCTTTATTTTGCAAAGGAGCGTCCTTTTGTGAGAAGGGACGGTAATATTATCATGGTTGACGATGATCGCATGAAGCTGAGAGAGGGTGAGGTAATCGAACATGGTAAGATTCGTTTCCGTACCCTGGGCTGTTATCCTCTGACCGGTGGTGTGGAGAGTGAAGCAGATACTCTGGATGCGATTATTGAGGAAACCTTAAGTGCGGTATCTTCGGAAAGAACCAGTCGTGTCATTGACAGTGACGGCGGAGCTGCCAGTATGGAAAAAAGAAAAAGGGAGGGTTACTTCTAATATGAATAGTCTTCTTAAGTTTATTACCTGTGGCAGCGTGGATGACGGAAAGTCCACGTTAATCGGACATATGTTATATGATGCCAAGTTATTATTTGCAGATCAGAAAAGAGCACTGGAACTGGACAGTAAGGTGGGATCCCGCGGCGGAGCCATTGATTATTCTCTGTTGTTGGATGGTTTGATGGCAGAAAGAGAGCAGGGAATTACCATCGATGTGGCTTATCGATATTTTACCACAGAGAAACGTTCTTTTATCGTTGCCGATACACCGGGTCATGAAGAATACACCAGAAATATGGCTGTTGGTGCTTCCTTTGCAGAACTGGCAGTGATTCTTGTAGATGCCACCCAGGGGGTGCTGGTGCAGACAAGACGCCATACTCGTATCTGTGCTCTTATGGGAATCAAACATTTTGTGTTTGCAGTCAATAAAATGGATTTGATTCATTACGATGAGAATCGATTTGAGAAAATAGAAAAAGAAATCAAGATGATGGCGGCCGAGCATGATTATGAGACAATCAAGATTTTGCCGGTTTCCGCCACAGAGGGAGATAATGTAACCCTGAAATCCAGACATATGCCTTGGTATAAAGGGGAGTCTCTCCTCACTTATCTGGAGAATGTTGACGTTCATCAGAGAAAGACGGAAGATGGATTTACCATGCCGGTACAGAGAGTATGCCGTCCGGATCATACCTTCCGCGGATTCCAGGGTCAGATTGAGTCCGGCGAGATTACAGTCGGAGACGAGATTACTGCTCTGCCTTCCAATGAAAAGGCAACGGTGAAAGGTATCATCGAATCCGGAAAGGAAGTGGAAACATCTGATTGTGGTCATGCGGTCACTATTTCCCTTGACCGTGAAGTAGATGTATCCAGAGGCTGTGTTCTCACAAAGGATACGAAGCCGAAGGTGGGCAATCTGTTTACCGCAAAGTTGCTCTGGATGGATGACTCTTATCTGGTAGCTGGTAAGAACTATATTTTGAAGCTGGGAACAAAAACCGTTCCGGCAGTTGTTATGAACATCAAATATAAAATTGATGTCAATACAGGCAAGGAAATCCATGCGGATACCATTTATAAGAATGAGATTGCTGCTTGTGATATATCAGTATCCGATAAGATTGTATTTGAGAAGTTTAAACACAATCAATCATTGGGCTCCCTGATTCTTATTGACCGAATTACCAATATGACCTCTGCCTGTGGCGTGGTGATGCATTCTCTGAGACGTACAGACAACCTGACCTGGCATGAAATGGACATCACAAGAGAGTTCCGTTCCCAGCAAAAGGGACAGATCCCAAAGACGATCTGGCTTACCGGGTTGTCCGGATCCGGCAAATCCACAGTGGCCAATGAGCTGGAGAAACGTCTGGTGGCCCTCGGAAAGCATACGATGCTTCTGGATGGAGATAATGTCCGCATGGGCCTGAATAAGAATCTGGGCTTCAAAGAGGCAGACCGAATTGAGAATATCCGGAGAATTGCAGAAGTATCCAAATTGATGAATGACGCAGGTCTTATTGTCATTACTTCTTTTATCTCCCCATATGTGAGAGATCGAAGAAATGCCAGAGATGTCATTGGTGCTGATAATTTTGTGGAGGTTTATGTTAATACACCTTTGGAAGAATGTGAAAAGAGAGATGTGAAGGGCCTTTATAAGAAAGCCAGAGCCGGAGAAATTCCGAACTTTACAGGAATCTCCAGCCCTTACGAGGCACCGGAGCATCCGGATGTTGAGATTGATACCAGCAAAATGTCTGTAGAAGAATGCGTGGATGTTCTGATTCAGAAGCTGGAAGGTCAGATATAGAGCTCTTCTGTTTGAAAAGAAAAATGAAATATGTACTGGGAAAAGATCAATGAATAAATTTGTTTCCATGGTCACGACAATGCTCAAAATCGGCTTCATCGGTTTCGGGGGCGGGACAGCCCTCATTCCTGTGATAGAAGATGAGGTGGTGGAGAAAAGCGGTATTGTGACTGAAGAAGAATTTAATAGTGAAGTTATGATTGCCAGTATTACTCCCGGAGCCCTTCCGGTGGAGATTGCAACGGGGATCGGCCGCGCTACGGCCGGGAACCGGGGCATGATTGCCGCCGCAGCAGCTATGGCATTTCCGGGAGCTTTTTTGACGATACTTTTGCTGGTTGTCTTGTCCAGTGCCGGCAGTATGATAAAAACGCAGATTGGTTACCTCGCAGTGGGGATTTCTGCGTTTATTATTCTGACACTGCTTCTCTATGCCCTGGGAACCATAGAACAGGCGAAAAACTGGAAAGAAGGAATGCTGTATCTGTTCATTATTCTGGCGGTATTTATCCTGTCGGGAGAAAAAAATATTTATGAGCTGTTGGGATTTTCCGTCACACCGATTTTTGCGATATCCACTATACAGATTTTGGGTACGGCTTTTTTTGTGATCCTTTTTACAAAGGGAGAACTCCGTAATGTGAAGAGAACGTTGCCGGCCATTGTGATTGCGGGTGGTTATTTCTTATGTGTGGGAAAGGCTCATTTGATTCCAATTGAGGTAAAGCCCCTGTTTTTATATGTGATGTTTGGTATGGCGGCGATCGGAGTAGTACAGTCCATCCGGGAAAGTGCCAATCAGAAGCCTTTTCCGACACAAAGACTGACAAAATCTTTGGTCTGCTGGATTTTCTTTACATTGATGCTGTCCATTCCGGCGATATATCTTTCTCGGGGGATCATTCGATTTATCGGTACGGGATTTTTGTCGTCGGTCATGTCCTTTGGTGGCGGAGATGCCTATCTTTCCGTGGCCCAGGGATTATTTGTCGACAGCGGAAATATCAGTTATCAGGAATTTTACGGCAATATTGTCTCTGTGGCAAACGCCCTTCCTGGTTCGATTCTCTGTAAAATACTGACCGGTATCGGTTATGTTATCGGCTATGATATGAATCAATCGGTGCTGGAAGGATTGATGGTTGCCCTGTGTGGTTTTGCCTGCAGTGTGGCAGCATCCGGTGCCATTGTGGTAATTGTTCGCGCGGTTTATGATAAATACGAAAATCTTCGTATTTTTGCGGTGGTCAAACATTTTATCCGCCCGATCATCTCCGGGTTGTTGTTAAATGTAGCGATTTCCCTGTATATTTCGGGTATTGCAATTCAGGCCCAGGCAGGTCTGACCGCAGGAATGCTCTGTATCCTGACCTTGGTCATCATTTTGCTGAACCTGTGGTTGACAAAGAAAAAGAATGTGATACTGATCTGGAAAATTATACTATCTGCCGGAATATCCTTCGTGGCATGTAATGCATTGCTGATGATATAGAAAAAAGCGTGGTACCTATGGTATGAATCGCAGACAAGTTGCGTTTTGCTACTCAACTTTCGAACGTTTATGGAACTGCCATAATCGCAACGCTGTCGTCTGATTGGCCATCATCCTGTCCCCAAACACAAACTAAAACTCATATGCCATACTGTCGGAATAGATCTTATCTCTGTTCAATTCTTTCAGGATCGCTGCCCGGCGGCTGCCGATGAGCAGCGATTTGTTGTATTTAAAGTATCTTTCACATCCATTTTCTGTGATGAATGCAGATATTTCCGGATCCATGGTGAGCTCTGTGACAAAGATAACCATTTCCTGTCCTTCTCCAAAAGCATCCTCCATGAAAGTAAATGCATATTCCAATCCCGCAGATGCGGTTTGAATCAAATCCTTTCGTTCTTCACACAGCTGATCAAAACCGGATTTCGCTGCCATAAAAGCCTCCTTTGGTGGCAGAGATGCTTCCGGAGTCCATTGTTTTAAATAATTGGATACCTGAAGATGGAGACCTTTGTCTTCCGGTGTGACGAGACCGGTTTTTTCCTGAGCGGCAAAAGCCTGTTCTTTTTCTTTTCGAAGCGTTTCCCAGATGCCGCCATCAGATGCCACACCATTAATAGCCCGACGATATTCTTTTAAGAAAGAATAACATTCGGTGGTGATACGGTCTTTCTTCATTGCTTCGGCTATCAGGTTGTGCACTCCGCTGGTTAAAAGTTCCACGCAGCTCAATCGCTCATCAAAGGAAGCGCGGAATAATTTCTCAAAGATACCGGATTTTACTTCTCCGGTCAGAATCCGGCTGATATCGTATTCATCTCTGTATTTCTGGTATAAATCATAGTAAGCCGCCACATCCTTGGCGATATCTTCGTGCTGAAGAAACTGATGGATTATATCCTCATCGATTTTGATGGATAATTTCTCGTAGGAAGTGATCAGGTAACTGAGATCCTCCCAGCCTCTGGCAGTGACAAACTGCATTCCATCCACATCATTTTCTGTCCGATAAAAATTCTGTGGACGCAGCTCCAGATAACTTAAAATAAAAGGATGAAGATGCCGTGCTCTGGCATAGCCCTTAAATACGTCCAGATCTGCTTCGATATTAATCTTGCGGACACGGTCCAGGGTGACGAAGTCAAAGTCCCGGACACTGCGGTTGTATTCCGGTGGATTGCCGGCCGCAGTGATGATCCAGCCACGGGGAACGGCCTGATTACCAAAGGTTTTGCACTGAAGAAACTGAAGCATGGTTGGAGCAAGGGTCTCGGAGACGCAGTTAATCTCATCGATAAAAAGAATACCTTCTTTTTTGCCGGTTTCTTCCATGTAGCGGTAAATACTGCAGATAATCTCGCTCATAGTATATTCTGTGACAGATTTTGCCTGGCCGTCAAACACTTCCTCCTTAATAAAAGGAAGCCCTACAGCACTCTGGCGGGTGTGGTGAGTGATGGTATAGGAGACCAGACCGATTTCACATTCCTTTGCAATCTGCTGCATAATCTGTGTTTTTCCGATTCCGGGAGGACCCATCAGCAGAATCGGACGCTGACGAACCTCCGGAATAATATATTGTCCATAAGAATCCTTGTCCAGATAGGCCCGGACCGTATTCTTAATATCTTCTTTTGCCTTCTTTATATTCATGTTAAAAATCCTCCTGATTCAGATTAATTTTCATTGCCCATGGGGGTACCTGCTGCTCCTCATTATCTCCGATGAACACAAAGGCAGTCTCATAAGGCGGTCGCTTTGCCGGGTAAATGCCCTTTCCGTCGGTAAAATACAGGAGTCCCTTCAGGTGATGAAAGGCTCCCTCGGATAATAACTGATCTACGTAAGCAAAGGCCGGGCGGAAATCCGTTCCTCCGCCGCCAATCAGAGAAAAGTTCTGGAGAAGTTTTCGGATATCTTCTTCGTTGTGAATGATCGTATCGGATTGTACACGATTATCACATTGAAGAATTCGAATATGACTTTTGTGAAAAAAACTGTCCCGCTGACAGATGATCTGAAAGGTTTCCTCTAGGAATTTCTCTACCAGAGCGCCATTGGTGGAGTAGCTGGTATCAATGACAATGACAAATTCCGAAATCTTCATAACCTCACGGCTTTCGAGTGGCTCTATGAGCGGCATATTGTGATAGAGACGCAATCCATAAGAATAATAATTCAGATCAAATTCATCATAATCACAGTGAAGTTCCTCTCTCAGCACAGTAAATTTACGGAGAAAATCCCGGTAGGAGCGGCGATGCTTTGCCTGTTTGATCTGAGTCTGTACTGCCTGTACTGCTTCGGAGTCCTGCTGTCCCCGCATTTCCATTTCCTGTTCGGTGCGGCGTCCGATTTTCTCCCAGTTTTCGCCTGCCTTTGCCACAGAAGGAGAAGAAGAAGGATCTGAGGGCCAGAAGCGATGGTCATCTGTGTAGAATTCAAACTGGAGCCGGGCCTGGGTGTCCGGATCTGTGATAGTAAGAAGATCCTGATAAATCGCCGCGGCAGTAACCGGAATATTTTCTTCTTTCAAATGTTCATAATATTGAAGGCGGGTGAGGGATAACGCCCGTTTGGTTGTCGTTTTATCAAAGGAATCAATAATCCATTCCACTGCAATGTCACAGGCCAGATTCCAGATCACCGGTTCCCGCTGTCCCCTCATCCAGAGGTGCCGGAAAATGCAGTGGAATACACTGTGAAGATAAGAACGATTCAGAAAAAGAGGATTGTTCGGATAAACCCGCAAAATCTGTTCCGTGGAAAAATAAAGATAAATTCCATTGGTTGCCATGGTTCGAATCTGCTCGTTCCCGGAAAATGTGAGAGCCGAGAGGGCAACATCCAGATAACGGAAATCCAGATAAAGCTCATTTTGAATCAGATCCAATATTTTGATACACATTTCATTTTCCCATTCACTCTGGGTTGTTATATGTGCCATTTGTTATCCTTTCTGCTATATGTTAAAATTCATCAAAGTCAAAGCTCTTATCGGCAAAAGAACCGAGTCGGTGTTTTTCTTCCATCAGAGATGCGACACCCGATGCCCAGTCAGCTTCAGTACAGGCGGTGATTGCCTGAGTGAATTCTGCGGTGCCAAAGGAAAGGCGGCGGCATAAAAAGAGAAGAAGTTCCATATCTCTTTTTTGAACTGCTTTGCTAATGGCAATTGTCAGATGTTTTTTCAAGATGTTTTCATAAACCGCTTCGAGATCAGCAGTCAGATCTTTAGGCCACCGCAGACGGTTCATGGCAATCTGGCAAAGGGATTTTTCAGACTCCACAGCCAATGCATTTTCAAAGCATTGATCATATTTTTTATAATCCACGATCTGATTTTGAAAACATTTTCTCATACGGAAGCCTTCTCCGTGAATGCTCCTGCTGAAAATGTGTGCCGGTGAAATCTCATCGAGCCATTCATAATATTCCGGAAAGAACAGAGCTCCGGTAATCCTGCTGCCTGAAGTGAAATAAACATTCAGATCTGTCTCGATTCGTTCCAGAATCAGAGAAAGGCCGGTTTTCTGCGAGTCTTCGCAGCGGAGAATCAGTTCGGTAAGCCGGGAACAGTTGGTAAATTCGTCGCTTCCGATGGCACGGATTTCCGATCCCACAGACAGAGTGTGAAGATTACGGCAATTGTAAAAAGCCGCGTTATGTAAGGTGGTGACTGTCGAAGGAAGCGTGATAGATTCCACAAAACGCCCGCTGATTCTCTGCACTGTTCCCAATGGGAAGGATTCCGGACAGATACGCTGCTCTGTTGGTTTCCGGGGTATGGAAGTGATTGATCCGCTCACTGCTCCCGAGAGTATTTCAGAGATGAAATAATCTCCCGAAATATCCCGTTCGGACTGAGAGAAACAGTACGCACCGATTTCTGTGATTGGCCTTTCCTCCACCGTTTCCGGAAGAACGAGACAAGGATTCTGCCCGTATACCTTCATGAGCCGAACCCCTTCCTTTGTCGGCTGCCAGAAAAGATAAAGAGTGTCTTGATTCGTTTCGCCATTTATCTTATTTTGATTTAAGTGGTCAAATTCATGTTGTTTCATAGTCTTATATAGTTTCCTTAACAAATTTAATGTCAAATATACCACAAGAATCATACCACGGAAGATTTTTTTCCACAATGGAAGAGGACAAAAAAATTTGTATATGGTAAACTATATCGAGAAGAAAAAGAAAGAGAGGCATTGACATATGAAGACACTTGGTTTTATCGGAATGGGAAATATGGCAAAGGCCATTGCGGCAGGAATGATCGAAAAACACCAGATTGCAGGCGAAAAGGTATATGCTTACGCGCCACATTTTGATAAATTACAGAAAAACGCACAGGAGATTGGATTTGTTCCATGTAAGAGCATTGGGGAGCTTATGGAAGCGGCAGACACTTTTGTGATGGCCTGTAAGCCGTATCAGATTGAAGGAGTATTAAACGAAATCAGAGAAAGTCTGAAAGGCAAAGCATTACTTTCCATCGCAGCCGGATGGGATTTTGCGAAATATAAACCGCTGGTGGATAAGAGTACCCGCATTCAGTTTATCATGCCAAATACACCGGCAATGGTGGGAGAAGGGGTTTTGCTTTTTGAAGAGACAAATTCTCTGGAGGAAAAAGAACGGCAGCAGATAAAAGATATTTTTTCTGCCTTGGGGCTTGTGGCAGAGCTGCCGAGTCATCTGATGGGAATCGGAAGCGCACTGGCTGGCTGCGGACCGGCATTTATTGATCTGGTGATTGAGGCTATGGGAGATGCGGGCGTGAAATATGGGGTACCCCGTGCGCAGGCCTATGCGATGGTGTCCCAGATGATACTTGGAAGTGCTAAGCTTCAGCTGGAGACCGGAGAACATCCGGGCGTGTTGAAGGATAATGTGTGCTCACCGGCGGGAACCACGATCCGGGGAGTCAATGCACTGGAACGCGGCGGGCTTCGGGCGGCCTTTCTGGATGCCATTGATTCCATAATGGGAATATAAATATAAAAGAAGAGTTCATTTCTGAACTCTTCTGAATGATCCTATCTATAAATCTTTAATGCGAATGATATATGAGATTCGTTTTGAATCTAAGTAACTGAGCTGTTTGGCACCGACATTCTGAAAACGGCTTCCGGAATGTCCGCTATACGTAGAAGCCTTTCCTGCATCATACCAGAGGCGGTCTCCGGAATTGTTGCGGCCGGCATAAATATTACAGTGTGCGATTCCTGCCCAACAGACTACATCACCTGGCTGAAGATTGGCAGCACCACAGCGTTTATTTACCCGGATGACCTTTACGTTGCCGCCCCAGTGGCTGAAGTTCTTGCGAAGAGAACCGCTGCGCTTTACATAGAATGTCTGACCAGGCTGTAAAGCACCGTATTGCTGAAGGCACCAGGAAACATATAATGCACAATTGGATCTTCTGCGACGAGCTAAGGCAGCATTGTAGGTGGATTTTGTTCTGCTGTTACTATATACAAAGTTTTTACTTTTCAGATTATTACCCATCGTATCGCAGACATTCAACCAGGTGGTAAGATTGGAAACTGGCTGTTCTTCGCCTTCGGCGTGGGCTTCAATTGGTGTCAATAGCAGAAAACTGCATATAAAAACGATTGCTAATATTTGAATTGGTAATCTGGTTTTTAAATGTTTCAAAATGTATCTCCTTTTTTTGCGTTTCTGTTAAGCATCACCTGATACATATTAATATAAATATTAACATATGTCAAGCCTTGTTAATAAAATTGTAACATTTTGAAACAAAGATTCAAAAATCACAAATTTATTAAAAAAATAAAATAATTCTAAGAGGTGAATAAAAAGATGAAATATGGACATTTTTTGCAGGAAAATGGAACAATTGGTTTTATTGCACCAGCTTTTGGATGCAATATCGAACCCTATTACAGTGCGTTTCAGCATTCGCTGGAGATTTGGAAAGAAAAAGGATTTAATATAAAATGTGGCCCAAATGTGTACGAAGGCTGTGGGCTTGGTATCAGTAATACTCCGGAAAAATGTGCAGAGGAATTCAATTCATGGTACCGGAGCGAAGAGAATGACATTCTTTTATCCTGTGGCGGCGGCGAGCTGATGTGTGAGATTCTGGATGAGATTGATTTTGAAGCGATTAAAAAAGCAGAACCCAAATGGTTCATGGGATATTCGGATAACACTAATATAACGTTTCTGTTGGCAACGATCTGCGATACGGCATCCATTTACGGTCCTTGTGCAGCGGCCTTTGGTATGGAGCCGTGGCACGATAGCCTTCAGGATGCATTCTCAATTCTCACCGGAAAATCAAAAGTGGTCCACGGCTATGACCGTTGGGAAAGAGAGAGCTTAAAAACGGAAGAGAATCCCCTTTGTCCTTACAATGTGACTGAGCCAAGAATTCTCCATCGTTTTCCGGATGAGAATTGTAATATAGAAGGAAGAATTCTCGGCGGATGTCTTGACAGTCTGGTTACTCTGTGCGGAACCCGGTTCGATCAGGTAAAACAGTTTATTGAACGATATAAAGAAGATGGAGTTCTCTGGTATCTGGAAGCCTGTGATCTTAATGTAATGGGAATCCGTCGTGCCTTATGGCAGTTGAAGCATGCGGGCTGGTTTGAGACTACAAAAGGCTTTTTGATCGGACGGCCCCTTTGTTTTGGAGAGGAAGCGTTCGGTCTCGATCAGTACAGAGCGGTAACTGACGTCTTGTCAGAATATCAAGTACCGATTATAATGGACGTGGATATCGGCCACCTAGCACCGATGATGCCGATGGTGTGTGGAAGTATCGGACATGTGGCAGTGAAAGAAAATGATATTTCGATACAATTTGAGTATCGTTAATTGAAGAAAAAAGGAATCGGGAGGACAGGATGAAATTAATATCATGGAATGTTAACGGCTTGAGAGCCTGTGTTAAGAAAGGATTTGAAGAGTTTTTTAAGGAAGCGGATGCAGATATTTTCTGTGTGCAGGAGACGAAGCTTCAGGAAGGGCAGATTGATTTCGCTCCGGAAGGATATCATTGCTACTGGAACTATGCAGAGAAAAAGGGCTATTCCGGAACCGCTGTGTTTGCAAAAGAACAGCCTCTCAATGTCACCTATGGAATCGGGATAGAAGAACACGATCACGAAGGCCGTGTGATCACTCTGGAATATGATTCCTTTTACTTTGTGACGGTGTATACCCCGAATTCCCAGACAGAGCTGGCCCGGCTGGATTACCGGATGAAGTGGGAAGATGATTTCAGGGATTATCTGAAGAAGCTGGATGAACAAAAACCTGTTATAATGACGGGAGATCTTAATGTTGCCCATGAAGAGATTGACCTTAAGAATCCGAAAACCAATAAAAAGAATGCGGGCTTTACCCAGGAAGAAAGAGATAAATTCACTGAGCTGTTGAACGCCGGGTTTGTGGACAGCTTCCGTTATTTCTATCCGGATCTGGCAGGAGCGTATTCCTGGTGGTCTTATCGGTTTAAAGCCAGGGAGAAGGATGCCGGATGGCGTATTGATTATTTTGTGATTTCTGAGCGATGGGCGGAAAAAATGGAAGATGCCAAAATCTATAAGACGGTTATGGGATCGGATCATTGTCCGGTGGGACTTGAGATTCAGATTGGTTAATTCAAATCAGACTTATATAAGCCTTCTGTCTTTGACAAGAGACCGGTATGATGTGTGTTTTGAAATTTTAAAAATTATGCTGTCTTTTTCAGTTCAAACAGGTGTTGCCCTGTCTTGTCATTTTGGATCTTATTATGGAGCTTGTTTATCTCGTCGGAGAAAACTCCGACGAGATAAAAGCCTCCGGCGGATTGCAGAGATGCGCATTAGAAATTTGTCATGCTGATGCATGACGCGCATCTCGCAGCAAGAACGCCGAGCCGTTCTTTGTAAAAAAGTTCGGCTTTTTTCTTTTGTTGTGCCACAGCCTGCGGAAACAAAAACA
>JALERO010000022.1 GCA_022764265.1 Eubacterium sp.
AGGATATATCCCACCCTTTCAATGGCATCCTCCACCTGCAATCTGGCATCCTCAATCTGTGCGGGTTTTAAATGTCCTTCTGTAAATTCATAACAAAAAAAATCCGCATAGGATAAAAAGCAATGAATATCTGCCTGCAAATCATCACTGATTTCAGCATCCTGCAATACCATCTGAAAAGACTCCATGTCGTGTCTGGCATTGTTCAAAGCAACGGATGTTGCATTCATCCAGAAATGTTTTCTTTTTTTCGTAACAGGCATTTTTTCAAAGAAACCCCGTAATTTCTGATGTTCCATTATATTCAGTTTATCTTTAGCCAAATACAAACTTTTTAAAGCCTGATTTCCAGAGTTCTGCACTTTTTGAAAATCATTTTTCCACTCTGTGTATTGCATTCCGCTTCTCCTTCCAAAGAATAATAGAATAGTATTATCTATACATGCTTTTGCTATTTTACACACCCTGTTAGCGTGATTTTTGACCGATAAATCCGATGATTTTCTTTTGTGATTTCTTCATTCTCGTATTGACCACCGAGAGTTTCCATCACCTTTCGGCAGATTTTCACGCCGATATGCGTACTCTCACTGACATCCAGACACTCGTCTATAACATTTTCCAACACAATGATAAGACTCTCTTTTTCCATCGTTACCCAAATGTCAATCACTTGTTTTTTATCGGCATATTTTTTAATATTGGAAAATATATTGTCAAATACTCTTCTGAGCAATGCTACATCTGTCTCTAAAGTAAAATCTTCCTCCAGATTCTTGAAATCCACCTGATATCCGGATATAGACAACGAGGCTGCATATTCTCCTAAAAACTGTTCAAAAAAGGTTCTGGCCCCATAAGTTTCCAAATGAAGTTCCATCTCTGCATTTCCATAAACAAGAAAATAACGAAACATCTGATCCGTCAGATTTTTCAACTGATATGCCTTTTCCCGACAGATTCTGGCGTATTCTTTAATTAAATCTACATCCGTCTCTTCATCCATCATCTCAGAAAACCCAATTAAAGAGGTGAGCGGGGTTCGAATATCATGGGAAATTGATGTCAATAGTTCTTTATTGGCCTCCCATGCTTTCTCTGCTTCTTCATAATGATTTATAATGGAAAGGCGCATTTCATTTACGTCATCTGCCAGCTGACCGATTTCATCATTGGAACGAATGGAAACTGTTTTCTGTAAATTTCCATTTCGAACCTCCCAGACCTCCTTTGATAAAAAGGTAATCTTTCGAATAATTGTCTGGCTAAATGCCAGAAGGCATATGACAAGACCAATCAGAGCACCGATGATTCCAAGAACTTTCACTCCATCGTAATATTCATATTCTGAAAATTCGATCATCACTATATCATAATCTCCATCCTCAAAGGAGATTCTATAAGTTGCCGAACCTCCGGCTGTGGAATCCGACTCTCCATTGGGATAAACAGAAGACATGGTACCATCCGTCTCAAAGGTAAGTTCCCCGTCAGAATTAAATATCATAAGATAGGCATTGTCCTGCTTTTTACACCATTCTTTTATCTCTTCATAATCGTAAGAATTTACGTCTTCGCTGTATACAAACCTGGAAAATTTATCCACCAGACGGTCCATTCGCTTCTGTGCTCTGTCCTCTGACATATATACACGTTCAATATAATTTTCTCCTCCAAATTGAATTGTCATATAGAATATCAGACCGATTGCGACAGAAATAATACCGTAAAGCATAATCTTTACCTGCAATGACTTAAACTTCCGGCTCCACATAGCAGTACCCCTTCCCCCAGACTGTCTGGATATATTTTGGATGAGTATAGTCATCCTCAATCTTTTTTCGAATCTTTAAAATATGAACCATCACTGTATTGGCAGATGAAGGAAGGACCTCTTCTTTCCAAATCTGTTCATATAATTCCTGGGTATTGAAAGCAACTCCTTTATGCTGGTATAAAAAATCCAAAAGATCAAACTCTTTCTCCGTCAGCTGAATTCTCTGACCATTTTTTTCTAAAATCCTTCTGGACACATTCAGTGAAATTCCACCAATCTTTTTATTTTCTTTTCCATAACGTTTTAGAAGAGCTCTGACACGCAGTATTAGTTCCACTCTGGAAAAAGGTTTCACCAGATAATCATCGCCACCGGAATCATATGCTTTTATTTTGTCCTCATCGGCTGATTTTGCCGTAAGGAAAAGAATCGGGCAATCTGTATATTTCCTAATCTCTGATGCTGCCTCGATTCCATTTAACTCCGGCATAATAATATCCATAATAATCAGATGAAAATCCGGGCTCTTTTTTACCTTTTCAATGGCATCCCTGCCGTTACAGGCCGTCACCGTCTCAAATCCTTCTTTGTCCAACATCATCTGAACCATGGTACGAATGTCTTTTTCATCATCCGTGATCAAGATTTTACTCTGCTCCATATAATTCCTCTCTTTTACATTGAAAATAATCAGGGGCAGAACTGTTGAACTTTACTGAACCCAGTTGGTTATGTTGTTCACCGGTTCTACCCCGAATACTATGGCCTCAACATTTCCTGATTATATGGTAACACGAATATGATTACAGAGTGCTGAATTCTTTCTTAATTCTATATTCTATCCCGACTCATTGTTCACGTCTCAGCGCCTCCAACACATTTGTCACATTCACTATGGCATCTTCCACCTGGTTTCTGGCCGATGTGATTTTGGACTGTACCAGATAATCGGCAACAAACCCGTCAAAAAAGAAATCCGCAAATGATAAAAAACCACCTATCTCCATACGAAGATTCAGCGAAAGATTCACATCATTCAGCTCTCTCTGAAATATTTGCAAATGATATTTTGCATTTTCCATACACTTTGACGCCTGATTCATTTTGCTGTGTTTTATCACATCCGTGAGGAAACCACCACCAAACAGATCGATGAATCCCCAACCTCTCGCGCCTTTTAATTGATCTCTTGCCGCATACAGGCTATCTAGTGCTCTTTCTCCTGCGACAATCGCTTCTCTGATTTCCATGATTTCATTCTTCATATTCTTTTACTCCTCATTATCATAAATAGAGGGTCGGAACTCGTGACCATTACCAGTAACAGTTGTCTATGCTGCTCACGAGGTCCGACCCAATGTCTTTTTATCTCCTTATCACAAATCTATTAACCATTTATTTTAGGAAGAAGTAACGAAACACCACCCACAATTAAAAGAATCGGCAATGCGATTTTCACTAATCCAATCAAGACAAGACCAACCAATAATAACGGTAAAAATACAACTGTACATACAATTTTTGAAACGCCCCAGGCAGCCCTGATTGCAAATCCAAGAATCTTTCCAAATACAAGAATCATCATAACTAAAAAAATCAATGTTAACATATCTTAGGTTCCTCCTATTCATTATTCATTCACTCTCTTACCAGGAAATTCGAACAAAACATTCCCATGCATACCCCTATTATATGCCCATCTGCCCTTCCTATAAACCGTTTGTTCACCCAAATAACCATCCCTATTTCAGTATTCTTACAACAAA
Source organism: Eubacterium sp. (assembly GCA_022764265.1). Classification (GTDB taxonomy): domain Bacteria; phylum Bacillota; class Clostridia; order Lachnospirales; family Lachnospiraceae; genus Anaerobutyricum. The sequence goes on from JALERO010000022.1 coordinate 3,544, forward strand.
AACCCAAATACCATTCCAATCACAAACAAAATCGGATATAATGGTACCTGTTCAGAGCCAAGCAAATTTGTGAAGGAAAAGCGTTGAATGCTCGCATTCATAAGCAATCTCCTGAACAAATTTATTTGGCGGATACGCCCCATCGAAGAAACACGCAGTGTTTCTGAGATTGGCTCTGAACAGGTTCATAGACTTCCGCAGAGCCAAGCAAATTTGTGTGAGATTGACTCTGAACAGGTTCATAGACTTTGGCAAAACCAAGCAAATTTGTGAAGGATATTAAATAAAAGAAAAGGAATATCATTATGGGTAGAAAATCAACAAAAGAAAATAAGAATATATATCAGATCAGCCGGGAAAATATGGAGTATTCCCGTGATACAGCAGCTGAAAAAATGGGATTTATGTCATCGGATCGTATTGAGAAGATTGAGAACGAAAAATCATTGCCTCATCCGGAAGAGGTTCTTGCCATGGCTGGCTGTTACAAGAACCCTTCCTTATGCAACTATTTTTGTTCTCATGAATGCCCGATCGGAATTGAATATGTACCGGAAATCAAGGAGAAGGCACTATCACAAATCACTTTGGAAATGCTTGCCACTCTGAATAAACTGGTACGGGAGAAAGATCGCCTCATTGAAATTACCGTCGATGGCGAACTGTCGGAAGATGAACTGCCGGATTTTCTCAAAATAAAGGAAGAGCTTAAGGAAATGTCACTGGCAATTGATTCTCTGAATCTCTGGATGGATCAGACCATTGCCTCCGGCAAAATCGATAAAAATTTGTTGCCGGAGGATTTCTAAATCTGGGGTCAGAACTCGTGACCATTACCGGTAACAGTTGTCTATGCTGCTCACGAGGTCTGACCCCGGTATGCCTTCGCCCGGCGTTTTTCCATCCAAAGATACACACAGATACAAATAATCACAGATACCAGAGAACCGGTCGTGGTGGCCAATCCCATCGGGAATAATGTATCGGCAAATAATTTCGATGCCAGATAGGCAAGTGGGATTCTCGCACATACAATGGAGATCGAATTATGCAGGAAGGAGAATATAGACAAGCCATGGGCGCAGAAATATCCGCTGAAGCAGAAATGAATTCCCGCTAAAATACAATCCCATACATAACCACGCATATACTGACTGCCCAACCGAATCACATCCGCACTATTGGTAAACATCTCTATCACCGGCTCCGCTGCCAGCTGCATCACAATAACGGAAAGTACTCCATAGGATACCGTGATCAAAATTGCATAGCCCAATGTCTTTTTGGCACGGTCATATTTTCCGGCACCGATGTTCT
>JALERO010000041.1 GCA_022764265.1 Eubacterium sp.
AAGGTGCTGCGCTCTGTTCATTTTTATTATGGCACTCCCTATTTACAGACATCAACCCATTTCTCAAAACCGGAATATTTCTCCAGCTCCGGGATTGTCAACTCAATCGCGCTGTTGGAGCTCCCACATGCCGGAAATACGGTTTCAAAACGTTTCAGGGATTCGTCCAGATATACTCTTACCCCCTCATTCACTGCAAACGGACAGACACCTCCGACAGCGTGTCCGATCAATGGCTCCGCCTCATCAAAGGCAAGCATTTTTGCCTTCTTACCAAAGCATGCCTTATATTTTTTGTTGTCTACCCTCGCATCGCCGGCAGTCACAATTAAGACCACCTGTTCATCTACATGGAACGACAAGGTCTTTGCAATTCGACACTCTTCACAATGTAGTGCTTCTGCTGCCAATGCTACCGTGGCACTGGAAACATCAAACTCCTGAATCCGATCCTCGATCCCCCATTGCTGAAAATATTTTTTTACTTTATCGATTGCCATTTGGAACAGCCTCCTTACTAAACCTGTTTTCATCATGTTTTCCGGTTTTGGAATCTATCTTCCGATTTATTTTTGTTTCATCACATTCTCCCGGTAATTTTTCTAATGCATCATTCTCTTGTTTTCTGATATCCAGGAAAAAAACCATGTAAAAGAAAAACAACATCAATGTCCACCCGGACACCATCACTGCATAATCCATGGACACGGACATCATGACCGCTCCCCAGATTCCCAGAGTGAAAAAAGAGAATTTCTTTTCCAGAGAATAAATGACAATTAATGCAAACAAAATAATAAAACATACCCCGACAGGAATAGAAAAACGGAGCATTTCATTTAAGAAAATATTGTGCCCGTTATTCGTATACACATCTCCAAATTCCGGCAAATTTATTTTTTTAAAGGCAAATTTATTTCCAATTCCCTCTGGATGATTCAATATCATTTTTATAGCATTCTTCCAGATTACTGTACGGCTTCCCAAAGTAGCAATTGAGCGTTCTTTACTTATCTTCAAAAAGACTGCCACACCAGCCACAGCAATCCCAATCAATGCAGATGGGATACCAATCAATTTTATTTTTTTATTAATTTTTGAAAAGTTCTTAATGACAATGTCAAAAACAAAACCAACCAGGAGAATACCTGCGCCAACAATTGCTGTATTTACATGAGAAATAATAAGACAGATCAAAAGCACTGCCACACTGAAACCAAAGCTAATCTTATTAATAAATTTATCACGATATACTATGATGAATGCAAGGCTCAACAACAGCATAAATGCATACTGAGATTTGTGATAATAAATCCAGTTAAATCTTTTTTCATACAGATAATTTGCTTGCGGTAACAAAAACTGGAACTTAAAATTATACCAATATACAGATGCATATCCCATCAGATACACAACAATACCTATCAGATTTGAAATGACAATGGATCTGTTTGCGAATTCTACTACATGAAATTTATCAATCCACTCTCTATTATTTCCACACATAAGCAAAAGAAAAAATCCAAAGCTGATCATTCCATTTACACCTTCCCATTTCCACTGAATATGATTCAGCATCAATAAATAGAAGGATAAATAAGCAACTATCGCAATAAAATATTTAATACAAAATACTTTATTCTCTTTATTCCATCGCTTATGTCTCCATGTGTTTATAATATAAAAAATCATAAATACAACAATTACTGCATTAACCAGTAAAAACTCCTGATAATAAGGAACATGTTTATTTCCTGCCATAGTCGTGCTGATCGGACAAAATAGAGCTACAACTAAAAATAATTTAATGAGTACAGCCGACAACAGATCAAGATAATCTTTTTTCTCCACTTCATATCCTCCTGAGAACTAATGATTGTCCACCTTTCATCACTCTGTTTTCAAAATAGTTGGACATTTTCTGAAATATAAATCAAACTACCTCTGACATTATATATCATCTTTCTAAAAATGTCTAACAGGTTTATAATTGTCTATATTGTTCTCCTTCTTTCATACAAAGAAAAACTCCCCCGGAAATAAACATCCTTTCTTACCAAAGCTGTTTATCTCCGAAGGAGCATAAAATCCTTTGTAGAATTATTCTTAAGATATTTATAAGGTGGTGATCATTACTTCCATATTACCATCGAAGTTTGTTTCTTTCTGATCGGAGCAGATGACAAAATGATCGCCTTTTTTCACTGCATCGCCATTTAATGTGCCTTCGCCATCGATCACGCTGACCATCTGGAATGGAGCATCATTGGCTACCGTATTCTTTCCGGTCATTTTATAAGAATAAACTTTAAAGAACTCACTTTCTACCATACAGGTTCTGGTTCCATTCTCCAGAGGAACACTGACGAATTCCTTCTGCTGATCTGCATCCGCTGAAATGTTTGTCACGTCAATGGATTGCTGTACATGAAGCTGTCT
>JALERO010000049.1 GCA_022764265.1 Eubacterium sp.
GTTGCCAAGTGAAAATCGTTGTGGTAGAATCCCTGTCGAGGTGAGACAGGATGCGGAAAGACAGAATCAATAAGATCATTTGTAAATTAATGGTGATTATATTGTTGCTATCTGGGGTGTGTTTTTATATGAAGGAAACACATTCGATGCTCGTGTACTCTTTCTCGGAATACCATGAGAGCATGGATAGTACGAAAAAAAATATTGCCGGTCAGCCTCAATATCTTCCGGAGAAGATGGAAGAGAGGCTGAACCGATCTATTTCGGAGGTTTTTGAAGAAAAAGAGGAGAACTCTTTTTTGAGAAACTTCCGTTTTTTGGGCTTTCTGAGGATGATGCCACAAAAGCAGCTCAATCGTTTAGCAGCTGCAGAGGAGTATCCTTATGACCCTGGGGCGGATCATGCGATTGTAATTCGCTACATTCATTATTCTGACGGGAAAAAAGGTCATCTGGCGTAATCTATGAGGATATGCGCTATAGGAGTTATGGCAGAAAAAGTTAGAAAATAGAATGGAGATGCATAATATATGATAGAAGATGTTCTTGCAATAATTGTTTGCTTTGTACTGGTTTTTGGAGGTCCTGTTGGATTTTTGATTAAATTGTATTTGAAGAGACGTGAGGAATGTATAGAGCGGGGGAAAAGAAGGCATTGTAAAATATTTTATGCAGAAAGAAGGGTATAGAAATGGAAACATATAAATTTTTATTAGATCTTGCGATGATTTTATTATCAACAAAATTACTGGGACTTGTGACCCGCAAATTTAATATGCCGCAGGTGGTCGGTGCGCTGCTTGCCGGATTGATTTTGGGACCGGGCATGTTTGATGTGATTTCCCAGACTGACTTTATCCAGAAGACGGCGGAAGTCGGTGTTGTTGTATTGATGTTTTGTGCCGGAATGGAAACCGATGTGGAGGAATTAAAAAAATCCGGAAAAGCTTCTTTTGTGATTGCTCTGATCGGCGTAGTTGTTCCTCTGATTGGTGGCTATCTGGTTGCAGCAGCATTTAACCGTCCGGGGGTTCTGGAATCTGATGCCAGTTGCAGTAGTATCTTACAGAATATTTTTATCGGTGTGATTCTTACAGCTACCTCAGTAAGTATTACTGTGGAAACGTTGAAGGAACTGGGCAAATTAAAAACTCATTCCGGAAATGCGATTCTTGGTGCAGCGGTCATCGATGATATTTTAGGTATTATTGCCCTTACTGTCATTACCAGTATGGCAGACAGTTCTGTAAAAATCAGTATCGTACTTTTGAAAATAGTTGGATTTTTTGTATTTGCTGCTGTGGCAGGATATCTGTTTTATCAGTTTTACAGCAGATGGTGTAACCTTTCCAATGTAGGACTACAGAGACATACCATCGTTGCTTTTGTATTCTGTCTGGTGATGGCTTATGTAGCAGAGGAATTTTTTGGAGTTGCGGATATCACCGGAGCTTACATTGCTGGTATCATTATTTCCATGACACAGAAAGAACCGTATCTGGCATCCCGTTTTGATATTGTATCATATCTGTATTTATCACCAATCTTTTTTGCCAGCATCGGTCTTAAAGTAGTGTTGCCGAAAATGAATGGAACGATTATTGCATTTGCTGTGATTCTTACAGTAGTAGCAATTCTTACAAAAGTAGTCGGCTGCGGATTGGGTGCGAAGCTTTGTCATTACAAAAATTATCAGGCCATCCGAATTGGTGTCGGTATGATTTCCCGTGGTGAGGTGGCCTTGATCGTTGCCAGCAAGGGAGAGGCTCTTGGACTGATGGGAACACAGCTGATGGGACCGGTTGTTATTGTGGTAATCATCACAACAATCATTGCTCCTATTTTACTGAAACCGGTATTTAAGATGGGTCCGGCTTCCGTTCCATCGGATAATAATAAACTGGCAGAAGGATTTGAGCAGATTGCGAATATCAGAGAGAATCACTAAATTTAATTTGTGTGTCTGTGGGGTTGCTTTTTTTAAAAAAAAGTATAAAATACTATTGATGTTAGAAAAATGATAGAGTGTTTCTTTAATTATAGGAAGGAAGGATTCAAAATGACAAAGATAGATATTATTTCCGGTTTTCTTGGAGCCGGAAAGACCACACTGATTAAAAAGCTGATTGAGGAAGCCTTAAAAGGAGAGAAAGTCGTTCTGATTGAGAATGAGTTTGGTGAGATTGGAATTGACGGTGGTTTCCTGAAAGAGTCCGGTATCCAGATCAATGAAATGAATTCCGGATGTATCTGCTGTTCTCTTGTTGGAGATTTTAATACTGCTTTAAAGGATGTACTTTCCCAGTATGAGCCGGATCGTATCATCATTGAGCCGTCCGGTGTTGGCAAATTATCTGATGTAATCAAGGCCGTACAGAAAGTTGCTGACGGAGACAATGTGGTTTTAAACAGTCATATTACAGTGGCTGATGCCAAACGGGCGAAGATGTATCTGAAGAATTTCGGTGAATTTTATAAGAATCAGGTAGAATTTGCCAGTGCAATCATTTTAAGCCGTACCCAGGATGTGAAGGAAGATAAATTGGAGAAAGCCATTGAGCTGATTCGTTCCCTCAACGACAAATCTCCAATCGTTACTACACCGTGGGATGATCTGACAGGAGCACAGCTTCTCGAAGTCATTGAAGGAGAGAATGATTTTGCAAAGGATCTGCTTAAAGCGGCAGAAATCTGTCCGGAATGTGGACATCATCATGATCATGGAGAAGAGTGCTGTGGACATGACCATGAGCATCATCATGATCATGAAAAACACGATCACGAACACCACCATGATCATGAAGAACACGGTCACGAACACCATCATGACCATGAAGAACACGATCATGAAGAAGGGTGCTGTGGACATGACCATGAACATCATCACCACGGACATGAACATCACCATCATCATGCCGATGAAGTATTTACCAGCTGGGGAAAAGAGACTCCGAAAAAATATACAGAAGAGACCATTCGTCATATTCTTGAAGAACTGGCAAAGGAAGATTCCACAGAGTATGGTATCATTCTGAGAGCCAAAGGTATCGTGCCGGATGAAAATGGCAAATGGCTTCATTTTGATCTGGTTCCGGGTGAAGAAGAAGTTCGTTATGGTGCTGCAGAATATACAGGCAGAATCTGTGTCATTGGTTCTGAGCTTAAGGAAGACAAGCTGGCAGAACTCTTCCAGATATAATAAAAGGGGGATATCATGCCGGGAAAGAAATCAATGGAAATTCCTGTATATTTGTTTATGGGATTTCTGGAAAGCGGAAAAACAACCTTTATTCAGGATACCCTGGAAGAAGATTATTTTAATGATGGAGAGAGAACCCTTCTGTTTGCCTGCGAAGAGGGAATGGAAGAGTACGATGAGGAGCTTTTAAAAAGAACCAACACCACCATTGTTTATGTAGAAGAGGAAGAAGATTTTAACAAAGATTTTCTGACCAGCAAAGTACTGCAGTATTATCCAGATCGTGTCATCATCGAATATAATGGTATGTGGTCGGTGGAGCGAATGCTTACGGAAATGGACAATACGCCTCTGGTAGTATTCCAGACCATTGTCACGATCAATGCGGAAACCTTTGATTTGTATATGAACAATATGCGTTCTTTAGCTGTGGAAATGTTTAAGATAGCGGAAATGGTCATCATGAACCGATGTACGACAGATACACCGAGGGCAACTTATCGTAGAAGTATCAAAGCTGTAAACCGTCGGGCGCAGGTGCTTTTTGAGTCAGCGGATATGGGGGATGATATGGGAGAAGAAGATGATTCCCTGCCGTTTGATATTGATGGAGATGAGATTCATCTGGAAGATGAAGATTATGGTATCTGGTTTATTGATGCCATGGAGCGACCGGAACTTTATGATGGAAAAACGATTGTGATGAAGACAAGGGTATTCAAGTCCATCCGTCTTCCGAAGGGATGTTTTGTGCCGGGACGCCATGCCATGACCTGCTGTGCCGATGATATTCAGTTTATCGGATATCTCTGCCACACCAATCATGCAAAATCTTCTACTATCAAATCGTTGAAAAATAAAATGTGGGTCACACTCACCGCAGAAATAAAGATAGAGTTTAATAAAGAATACGGCGATAAAGGTCCGGTTTTGTATGCGAAACGAATCGAAGCGGCAGAAAAACCGGAAGAAGAGCTGGTGTATTTCTAAGAGACAGTCAGGTTTAGACAGGCAGATTTTTTGCCTGTCTTTTCTTTTTTTACCTTGCCACGCTCTTCGGGGGAAAATATAATATTTGATATTTCTTCCTTTTGGGATTTTTATAAGGATAACATTGTAGAAAATATTTATAAAGATATAAAAAATGTTTTTATTTGGCGTTAGGCTATATCACTGGCATTTTGCCAATCAAGAAGATTAAGGATGAATCAGCTCTTAATAACTTTGAAAAATTTACTATGTTAAAATCAAGACCGATCACGGAGTACTATGGATTTACAGAGGAAGAAGTGAGAGCCCTTTGTAAAGAACACAATATGGACTTTGATAGTACCAGGGCATGGTACAATGGTTATCTCATTGATGGAAAACACATGTATAATCCAAATTCGGTATCTATGACAATGAAAAGGCAGGATTTTGATTCTTACTGTCAAAATACATCTGCTTTTGCATCAATCAACACCTTCATTACCATGAATTATGTGGGTTGAAAAGATGACATTATGTCGATGTTAGCAGGTGGAAAAGTTCGTGTGAATACAAATACGTTTCAGAACGACTTTTCTTCCATTGCATCGAAAGACAATGCGTTAACGGCACTCATCCATCTGGGATATCTTGGATATGATGCAGATAGAAAAGAGAAGAAACATCATTCTTGTGTGATAGAAGAATGGCAGTAAAAAGCAATATGCTCCCCTCCAAATGACAGGTTTTTACATTTATCCTGTCAATCCAGAGGGGAGCATATTTTATGTGATAGGAAATTGCTCGATTTCCTATCACATAAAAACCCTCCGGGAGGATGCGCACTCGTGCGATAAGAAGATGTCGTTTTCACGACCGCGCTCGGCGCGAGAGTTCCGCGAGCGGAACTCTTTTTATGATTGCCTAAAAATAAGTTTGGAGGACGAAAGGAATCGTATGGCTGTGAATCATAATATTCCCAAAGAAATTGCAAATATTTTTCCCGATTCAATCCGGGAAGGAATGAAAAAGATTTTAAAAAGACCCAACATTACAGAAATACGACTCCGTGTCGGCTCTTCGGTGATGATCTGCACAACATACGGTGATTATTTTTTTCAGGAAGATGGAGAATTGACAGTTTCCGATCATGAGGGATATCTTATGACACCGGAGATCATCAAACTGATTTTTCAGAGGATCTGCCAATATTCGGTGTTTGCTTTTAAAGAAGAATTGAGGGAAGGATTTATTACTCTAAAAGGCGGACATCGGGTCGGATTGTGTGGGAAAATCTACTACGATGCCGAAGGAAAACGACAGATTCAGCATATTTCTTCGATGAATATAAGAATTGCCCGTCAGCTTCAGGGATGTAGCGAGGAAGTATTTCCCTGGCTGACGAGGGGAAAAGAGTTTCTAAATACGCTTTTGATTTCTCCGCCGGGAGGTGGAAAAACCACTTATCTGAGAGACCTGATTCGATTGATTTCTGACGGAACCCCAATTTTCCCGGGAAAACATATTTCTGTGGTGGACGAGCGCAGTGAAATCGGAAATCGAACCAGAGTTTCAGAAGGATTTTATCTGGGCAAAAGAACGGATTTGATGGATTCCTGTCCGAAGGCCGAGGGGATGCTGATGATGCTTCGTTCCATGGGACCGCAGGTAATCGCGGCTGATGAAATCGGAGATTCGGGGGATATAGATGCACTTCGATATATAAGAAACTGTGGGTGTCAGCTTTTGATGACCGTTCATGGATATGATCTGGAGGATATTTACAGGAGACCTTATCTTGGCCCTTATCTCGAAAAATATCCCTTTGATCGTTATCTGATTCTCCGGGTAAAACAGGGAGGGAAGAGATCCATTGAAGTTTATGATCATCAATCGAAAATAATATGGACGAACGGAATCACTTAAATGTTCTTAAATGTTCCGAAAAAGTGTAACGGAGGGGAAAACATGAAATGGATAGGAGCCGGTCTGGTTTTGACAGCAGGATATCTTCTCAGTCAATATCTGATCAATCCCGCAGTACAACATCTTAAAATGTTAGAAGAGGGAGAATTGTTATTCCGTATATTAGAATCAGAAATTCGCAATCTGAAAACACCGCTTCCGGAACTTTTTGGGGAAATCAGCCGGAAAACGGAATCAATCTGGCATGATTTTTTTCTGGATTTATCAGAAGAATTGAAAAATTGTGTGGATTGTGAATTTGCTGATATTTTTGAGCGACTGCTGGTGTTTCATACTTCACAGATTTTGACGGAAGAGGAAAGGCAGCTTTTTCTGAATGCAGGGAGAAATTTTCTTTCGGATGATCTGACATATCAGAAGAGAGCCATTGATCAGCTATCGGATCAGCTAAATAAATGTATGGAAGAAAAAAGAGAAAAATTAAAAAATCAGAAGAAGGTATATCGGGCTTTATGCCTGTCCATGAGCGCACTGATTGTCATCATTTTAGTCTGAGGGGAGATACAATGACCATACAGCTTATTTTTAAAATTGCAGCGGTAGGGATTCTGGTTACCATCCTGACGCAAGTATTGAAACACTCGGGAAGGGATGAACAGGCATTTTTGGTCAGTTTATCCGGTTTATTTATCGTGCTGTCATGGATTATTCCCTGCATCAATGATTTGTTCGATCAGATATACAGTTTATTTCAATTATAACCTGGAATTTACATTGGGGGCTTATTATGGTTGTCTTAAAAATTGCACTCATCGGAATCGGAGGAGCAATTCTGGCAGTGGTGGTCAGACAATTTCAAAAAGAATACAGCGTTTTTGTATTGTTGGCCGTATGTTTATTTTTGGTTTTTTATCTGACTTCCAATGTTTCTCTGATTATCGATTTTGCACAAAATCTCGGAGAAAAAATACATATCAGCGGAACCTATATTCGAATTCTGTTTAAATTGCTGGCAATCGCGTATATTTGTCAGATCGCATCCAACATCTGTCAGGATCTGGGCTATCAGTCTGTTTCTTTTCAGATTGAGTTAATCGGAAAACTGTCCATTCTGACCCTCAGTATTCCTATCATCAATTCTCTGCTGGAAACGATTGAACAATTGATGTGACCATACAAAGGAGGGAGCCTTTTGCATAAATTTCATAACAGGAGGCGCTATATTGTTCTCCTCCTTTTTATTTTTGTTTTCCTTTTTTTCAATGCTGCTGTTGTCTGTGCTGAGACAGAAGAGAAAGAGGTGGATATAGACGGGCTCTCTAAAGAAATCAAAAGTCTGGAAGAAGAATACCCGTATCCTGATTTTGCAGAAGTTTTTGATTCCATTCAAAAATTTCAATTTTTGGACGCATTGGAAGAACTGGGGAATTGGTTCCTTGAGACAGTGACCTATGAAATCACATCTTCCCGGATTCTGATCGGAGAACTGGTGGGAATTGTCATCTTTGCCGCTGTTTTCTCAAATATTTCTTTTTCTTTTCAACAGGTGACGATTGCTGACAGCGGATTTCTGATTTCTTATTTTCTTACCTTCTCGATTATTTTTTCTAATTTCAGTATCATGGCACATTTATTTAAAAATACGATTACAACACTATCCAATCTTTTGAAAATGATGATTCCGGTCTACACCATTGCGGTGACAGCCAGCGGAAATCTTTCAACGGGAATGATATTTTATGAATATTTTATGATATTGGTTCTCGTGACCAATAGCTTAAGCCTTTATGTGATTTTACCTTTGATTGAATATTATCTTTTGCTGGAGCTTCTCAACAATTTTTCGACGAAACAAAATATTTCAAAGCTTTGTGAGAGCCTGTATCTTCTGTTATCCAAAGGAATGAAACTCCTTTTTTTCCTCTTTTTCGGTTTTCATTTACTGGAAACCATGGTGGTTCCATCCTTTGATGCCACAAAAAATACACTTCTAAACAAGATGATGGGGATGATCCCCGGTGCCGGATCCATTGCTCAGTCCGTAGCCGGAACGGTGGTTGGCTCCTCAATTCTCATAAAAAATACGCTGGGTGCCACCGCAATCATTTTTATCATTATTATGCTGTTAATACCATTGATAAAGCTGTTGCTATATACTTTATTTTATCTGTTGCTGGCAATTTTATTGGAACCGATTTCCGACGAACGCTTTGTAAAATGCATTATGGCGGCACAGAAAGGTGGTCTTCTGCTTATTTATGGTCTCTGTATGACGGCCTCCCTGTTTATCCTGACCATCGCGGTGACGGCCTTTGCGACAAATCATATGTAAATATTGATTATATTATTGAAAGGCAGGTGGTTGATCTGGAATATCTGAAGGAATGGCTGAAAACGATTTTATATATGAATGTGTTGCTTCTGATTTTTGACAGCCTGGTGCAGACAACAAAGTATGAAAAATATTTTCGCTTTTTTTCCGGATTTCTGATGATGCTCTGCCTGTTAAAACCGTTGGTGGATCTGTCCGGAGCCAACGGCTATATGGATGCCTCTTATATTCAGAACGAGCTGAAGAACGAGCTTCGTCTAATCGGAAAATCAGAAGATTTGAAAGGAATGAAAAAAGAAATTCGGGAGGAATATGACCGGGCAATTGAAAATCAGATTTCTGAGATGGCAGCAGCCTGCAATATTGAGATCAAAGATGTGAAGATCCAATGGGAGGAGGAGACGAATCAGATGAAAAAATTGAGAATAAAGGGAAAGAGTAGTGGAGAAAATGAAAAATCTCCAAATCTTCATTCTTTTCGGGAGACCCTGAAGCAATTCTATAATCTGGATTCTGAAAACCTAATAATAGAGATACAGGAGTAGGTATGGAAAAGAAAGAGCGGAAAAAAATAACATGGAAAGATTTTGGACCGGAAAAGATTATTTTGATCGCCATCGCCGGAATTATTTTACTGGTAACAAATTTCTCGGAGTGGAAGGCAGGATCCGGTACGGAGAAGACAGACACCACAGAAAAAACAGAAGATTTTAATGAAAATGAATCATATATTGAAGATATGGAAAATAAATTAGTACATATCCTGGAAAAGGTAGATGGAGTTGGCCAGGTGGAGGTGATGATCACATTGAAATCTTCCAGAGAATCCGTTTTAAATAAAGATGCTTCGGAGGAATCCCAGACCGAAGAGGAGAATAGTGACGGAACAAAAAAATATAGTCAGAATGACAAGAGAGAAGAAGAGACCGTTCTCGCAGATGCGAGCGGGGAATCTGCTCCTTATGTGATAAAAGAACTGGCACCGGAGATATCCGGTGTTATCATCGCCTGTGAGGGGGCAGATAACAATACGGTGGCAGCCGCCGTCACTCAGGCTGCTCAGGTATTATTTGGCATATCATCGAATCATATTAAAGTCTTAAAAATGGAGGTTCATAAATGAAAAAGATATTTAAAAAGAATCAGATTGCGATCACATCTCTGGCAATTATGATTGCAGTTGCAGGGTATTTGAATTTTACCAAATCCGATGTGCCAACGGTCACCAGCTATGATGAGACCGACGAGTCTCTGGATTCCATTGATACCATGGATATTTCCGATGGGGATTCTCTCATGAGTGAGAAAGTAGATGACGAAATTGAGACCGATGACACAGCTGCCATTGGAGATGCTGTTTTGACCCAGGCGGAAGTCAGCGAGTATGTTGCAGGAGCGAAACTTGAACGGGAACAGACCCACTCGAAAACAAAAGAGTCTCTTAATGAGATTATTGAGAATGATTCCTTAAGTGACGATGAGAAACAGGATGCGTTGGAAAAACTCACAAAGCTCACTGAAATTATTGAAAAGGAAGCAGCCACAGAACAACTTTTGAACAGCAAAGGATATGGTGATGCGGTGGTGTCCATCAGTGATGATAATGTGGATGTGGTGTTAAATTATGATGAGCTGAGCCAGGCTGACCGGGCACAGATTGAGGATATCGTCACGAGGAAAACAGGATATGGAATCGATCAGATTGTCATCAGTAAAATGAATATGAAAGAAAGCTGAATCAGATTTCTATAAATTTGGTAAAAAATCAGGAGGATTTTTTGTGAAGAAATTCTCCTCTTTTTATTTTTAAGTTGCAAAAGATAGGATGTCTGTTATAATATAAGATATAATTTTTAAGGAGGCTCTTATGGAGAAAGATACAAAAATTAACCATACAGTTTACGAGATAGAAGATGTCGGACAGGTTCAGATAGCAGATGAGGTGATCGCAGTGATCGCCGGTCTTGCAGCAACCGAGGTGGAAGGTGTCAGCAAGATGTCCGGTAATATCACCAATGAGATTGTCAGCAAGCTGGGAATGAAGAACCTTTCCAAAGGTGTGAAGGTGACCATTGATGGAGAGCAGGTGTCTGTTGTTCTGAATCTGGTTCTTAATTATGGTGTCAGCATTCCGAAAACTTCTCAGGAAGTACAGGAGAAGGTTAAGGCTGCCATTGAAAATATGACAGGACTGACGGTATCTGAAGTGAACATTCGCATTGCCGGAATTCAGATGGAAGACGAGCAGAATTAATGCCATTGATACTTAAGATAACGGAGGTTAGCATATGAAGATGTCCAGAAGAAAGCTGAGAGAAAGCATTTTTCTCCTGCTTTTCCGCATTGAATTTAACACGAGAGAAGAACTGGATGAGCAGATGCGCATGTATATTGACAGCAAGACAGATATGGATGAGGAAGATGCCGATTATATTTGCAAGAAGTTGGAAGATATTCTCGATCATCTGACCGAATTGGATGAGACCATATTGAAGATCTGTAAAGGATGGCGTCTGGAGAGACTTGGAAAAACAGAACTTGCGATTTTGCGCCTTGCGGTATATGAATTGCTGGATGACAATGATATTCCGACCAGTGTTGCAATCAATGAGGCAGTTGAGCTGGCCAAAATATATTGTAGCGAAGAGGCCCCGAGATTTGTCAATGGTGTGCTGGCCAAATTAGCATAGGAAGATAACCGATTTAAGAGAGTTTAGGTGGCGTAAAATCAAAATTTTTGTTTTTCGCCATCTTTTTATATGCGCGAAAGCGTAAGGAATGAAAATGAAACATGTTTTTTCAGTATCGCAGATCAATTCCTATATCCGAAGGATTTTTGACAGCGATTATGCTTTGAGAAAAATAATCATAAAGGGTGAAGTATCTAACTGCAAATATCACTCTTCCGGCCATATTTATTTTACCCTGAAGGATGAAAAAAGTGCCCTTCGATGTATTATGTTTTCCACAGACAGGCGGGGACTGGCTTTTCGTCTGGAAAATGGACAGAAAGTGAGCGTCACAGGCAATATCTCTGTGTTTGAGAGGGACGGAAGTTATCAGCTTTATGCCAAACAGATTGAATTATCCGGTGCGGGAGAATTGTATATCCGCTATGAGAAGCTGAAACAGGAACTGGCGGAAAAAGGTTATTTTGATTTCGACAGGAAAAAGCCGCTTCCCCGTTTTCCGGAGAAAATTGGAATTGTGACCGCTCTTACGGGGGCTGCGGTGGAGGATATCAAATCGATTGCCGCCAGAAGGAATCCTTTTGTACAGCTCTATCTCTATCCGGCAAAGGTACAGGGAGAGGGAGCGGCGGAAACCATTGCAGAAGGGATTCGCTTTTTTGACCGGTTTCAGGTAGATATCATTATTATCGGCCGAGGTGGAGGATCTATTGAAGATCTCTGGGCTTTCAATGAGCCGGTGGTTGCAGACAGCATTTATGAGGCTTTCACTCCGATCATTTCCGGCACCGGCCATGAGATTGACATGACTATTGCCGATTATTGTGCCGATGTTCGTGCGGCGACACCATCTGCAGCCTGTGAATTGGCAATACCGGATATTTATTCCATCATTCAGCAACTGGATTATTACAGAGACAGTCTCGATGGCAGCATAAATCAGATCCTGCAGAGTTACCGACAGAAATTGTCCGGATATCAGCGCCTTATGGATGCCTGCCATCCGGGAACGAAGGTGCTGCGCCAGAAAATGCTATGTCAGAGTCTGGAGCAGAGGATTCATCAGGCGATGCTCAACCGGCTGAAGGATGCGAGACATCGAACAATGTTATGTACGGAGAGACTAAATGCATTGTCACCAACCGCCAGATTACAGGGAGGATATGTATTTGCTCAGGATCGTGAGGGGCATCCTGTGACATCTGTAAAACAGCTTATACCAGACCAGCCATTCTCGCTGGTGTTCCGTGACGGCAGTGCGGAGGTCGTTCCGATTTCTGTGGAGGATAATCCGGTGATTGATGATAGATAGAGGTAAAAAAATGGCAAAAACCAAGTTTTCAATTGAAGAAGCATTTCAGGAGCTGGACCAGATTTTACAGGAGATGGAAAGTCCTGAACTTAGTCTGTCCGATTCCATGAATTTATATAAAAAGGGTGTCCGATTGCTGGATAAATGTAATCAGACGTTGGATAAAACAGAAAAAGAAATCATAGTTTTGCAGGAGGGACAAAATGGAACCATCCTTAAAAGAGAAGATTCAGAATAAGACACAAAAGATCGAAGAAATAATTTATTCTTATTTGCCGGAGGAGACCGGATATCAGAAGACTGTGCTGAGTGCCATGAATTACACAATGAAAGCAGGAGGAAAACGACTCCGTCCGATGTTGATGGAGGAGACCTTTGTCCTGTTTGGCGGCACAGACCGGGAACTTCTCGAACCATTTATGGCTGCCATTGAGATGATTCATACCTATTCTCTCATACATGATGACCTCCCGGCACTGGATAATGACGATTACCGTAGAGGTCGGAAAACAGCCCATGTGGTATACGGGGAAGCCATGGCGATCCTGGCAGGAGATGCGCTGCTCAATTATGCTTTCGAGACCGCGTCTAAGGCCTTTCGTGGAGATGAGAGGGATATCACTGTGGCAAAGGCATTCCGGATTCTCGCTTCCAAACCGGGAATTTACGGAATGATCGGCGGTCAGACAGCTGACGTGGAAGAAACCGAGCATCAGATTGAACTTGATAAATTGATTTTTATTCATGAAAATAAGACATCGGCTTTGATTGAGTGTGCCATGATGATTGGTGCGATTCTTGCCGGGGCATCCGAACAGGATGTGAAAGATGTGGAAGGCATTGCCAGAAAAATCGGACTGGCCTTCCAGATTCAGGATGATATTCTTGATCTGACCAGTACCCAGGAAGAGCTGGGTAAACCGGTGGGAAGTGATGAAAAAAATCAGAAAAACACATACGTATCGTTAAAAGGAATGGAACAGTCGGTGCAGGATGTTCAGCGTTATACCAATGAGGCAATTCAGTCCTTTGATAATTTAGGATATTCCAATGAATTTTTAAGAAGTCTTTTGTTGTACTTGAGCGGAAGAAAAAAATAACGATACACTGCGGAGGATATGTGATGGGGCAATTACTGAACAAAATACAAAAACCAAATGATATTAAACATATACCAGCAAGGCTGTATCCGATTCTGGCTCAGGAGATCCGTGATTTTTTACTGGAAAATGTAAGTAAAACCGGCGGTCATCTGGCATCGAACCTGGGAGCAGTTGAGCTGACAATGGCCCTGCATTTATGCCTGACCCTTCCGGAAGATAAGATTATTTATGATGTGGGACATCAGTCCTATGTTCACAAGCTGCTCACCGGAAGAAAAGAGGGATTTACCAGCCTTCGCCAGAAGGATGGCTTATGTGGCTTTCCAAAAAGAAAGGAAAGCGAGTGTGATTGTTTTGGAACAGGTCATAGCTCTACGTCAATTTCTGCGGCAGCCGGTTTTGCGGCGGCGAGAGATTTGAAACATACGGATGAGACCATTGTCGCTATCATCGGAGATGGTGCTCTATCCGGTGGAATGGCCTACGAGGCTTTGAATAATCTTGCATTTTTGCGCAAGGAAAAGAAAAATCTCATTATCATTTTAAATGATAATAAAATGTCAATATCAGAAAATGTTGGTGGCATGAGCCGGTATTTGAATGATCTGCGCTCCAGAAAAAGCTACAGTGAATTCAAGGAAAACGTTGAGAGTGCCTTGAATAATATTCCGGGTGTCGGTCACAGTATGGCAAGGACCCTTAAAAAGTCTAAGGATTCCCTCAAGCAGCTGTTTGTGCCTGGCATGCTTTTTGAAAATATGGGAATTGCATATTTTGGTCCCATTGACGGGCATGATATCTATGCCATGATTCAGGCAATTAACCGGGCAAAGCACATGGAAGGTCCGGTACTCCTCCATGTGATCACAAAAAAAGGAAAAGGATACCCTGTGGCGGAAAGTAATCCGGAGAAATTCCACGGGATCGATCCTTTTGATATTGCCACGGGAAATCCTTTGAAAGCGAAGAAGACAGCTACTTATACGGAAGTTTTTTCCAACAAGCTGCTGGAGCTTGCCAGGAAAGATGAGCGTATTGTCGGTATCACGGCGGCCATGCCTTCCGGTACCGGATTGAGTGCGTTTAAGAATGCATATCCGAAACGCTTTTTCGATGTCGGAATCGCAGAAGAATATGCAGTCACTTTTGCTGCAGGGATGGCAGCCTCCGGTATGAGACCGGTATTTGCCGTTTATTCTTCCTTCCTTCAGAGGGGATATGATCAGGTACTCCATGACGTGTGCATCCAGAAACTGCCGGTGTTTTTCTGTGTGGATCGCTCCGGTCTGGTCGGTGCTGACGGAGAAACCCATCAGGGTATTTTTGATATTTCTTATCTGGGACATATTCCAAACCTCACATTGATGGCACCAAAGAATCGCTATGAGATGGAAGACATGATGGAATTCGGATTCCAGATTGATGGTCCTGTCGCAATGAAATATCCGCGAGGCGCCGCTTATGACGGCTTGGAGGAATACCGTGAACCAATTGTTTTAGGAAAAAGTGAAATCATACAGAAGGGCGAGGAAGTCGTCATTTTATCTGTTGGAAATATGATGGAGGAATGTGTGCAGGCAGTGGAGCTTTTGAAAAACAGCGGAATTCAGGCAGGTCTCGTCAACGTCCGCTTTATCCGTCCGATGGATGAAGAGATACTCCACCAGCTGGCAGAAGAATATGGCTGTATTGTGACAGTGGAAGAAAATCAATTGACCGGAGGCTATGGTCAGATGGTTTCCGCCTTCCTGCACCGCCATCAGTATTCTAATGATCTGTTATCTTTTGGTATACCGGATTGTTTTGTGGAGCATGCCACCGTACAGGAACAGAGAGCTTTAGCCGGAATCGATGCAAGGTCCATTGCCAGCCGCATTTTAGAAAAGGTGAAGAAAAAATGAAACAGCGTTTAGATATGATATTGGTACAAAACGGTCTGGCACCCTCCAGAGAGAAAGCAAAAGCCATGATCATGTCCGGTGTTGTGTTTGTCAACGGACAGAGGGAGGATAAGGCCGGAAGTACTTTTGATGAAAAAGCGGCAGCTACCGTGGAGATTCACGGCAATACACTACGATATGTGAGCCGTGGTGGTCTGAAACTGGAAAAAGCAGTAGAACAGTTCGGATTTTCTCTTCAGGATAAGGTCTGTATGGATGTGGGTGCATCTACGGGAGGGTTTACCGATTGTATGCTTCAGAACGGTGCAAAAAAGGTATTTTCCATTGATGTGGGAAGAGGACAGCTGGACTGGAAGCTTCGGAATGATGGCCGTGTTGTTTGCATGGAAAAGACAAACATGAGATATGTGAAGCCGGAGGATATCGGAGAAAAGGTGGATTTTGTCTCCATCGACGTATCTTTTATTTCTCTGACCAAAATTTTAAATCCGGTGAAGGATTGTTTAAAAGAAAAAGGGCAGGTGGTCTGCCTGATCAAGCCTCAGTTTGAGGCTGGCAGAGAAAAGGTCGGAAAAAAAGGTGTGGTCAGAGATACGAAGGTTCATGAAGAAGTAATCAAGATGGTCATGGACTTTGCTTCATCCATTGGATTTACACTTTTGCACCTGGACTACTCTCCGATCAAGGGTCCGGAAGGCAATATAGAATATCTGTTACATTTGGAAAATACACAAGGAGAACATCGAATTGATGCTCAGATGATACCGGATGTTGTAAAACAGTCGCATCAGGCATTATCCCATCAAGACACGATTCATTAGAGATTATGAAAAATTATTTAATTATTCCAAACCGACAAAAGGATAAAGATCTGGCAATAACAGAGCGAATCCGGGCTGCTCTCATAGAAAAGGGAGCGACCTGCATGATTTATGACAAATATTATGAGGATGATACGGAACCCATTGATGTGCCGGAATCTGTGGAATGTATTCTTGTAATCGGAGGAGATGGAACAATTCTGGCAGCAGCCAGCCGTCTTGTTGGGAAAAATATTCCGTTGCTTGGCATCAATTTGGGAACCATGGGATTCCTTGCCGATGTGGATCTCAAGGAATTACCCGATACCATTGATGACCTGATTGAGGATCAGTATGAACTGGAAAAGAGGATCATGCTGAAGGCGGATATCTATCAGCAAGGAAAATATGTGACGACCTACACCGCTTTGAATGATTTCGTGGTCAGCCGGGGAGGTTTTTCCAGAATTATCGGGTTTTCCGTGAGGATTAACGGTGCTTTGATCGATCAGTATAATGCGGATGGTGTGATTGTCTGTACACCGACCGGATCGACCGGATATAATCTTTCTGCAGGAGGACCGATTATCAATCCAACCTGTAAGAATTTTGTCCTGACACCGATCTGCGCCCATTCTCTTGCCACCCGCAGTGTGGTTCTTGCCAAGGAAGACGTTCTTACCATTGAGGTGGAAAATGTTAGGCAGACCCAGAGAGAGGCGGCAATCGTCAGCTATGACGGAAGAGAAGGCGTATTATTGAAGCCGGGCGATCAGATAAAAATCTATAAGGCAGAGGAAGTGACACCTTTTATTAAAATGAAGGAAGTCAGTTTTGTAAAAATATTGAAAGAGAAGTTATTATAAAAACGAAGGTTATGACAAGTGGGGTGACTATGAAGGGAAAACGGCAGGAAAAAATACTGGAACTCATAGAACAATATGATATTGAGACACAGGAAGAATTGACAAAACGTTTGCTGGAAGCGGGATTTTCTTCCACCCAGGGCACAGTATCAAGAGATATCAGAGAGTTAAAGCTGACCAAGGTTGCCGGTCCGGGCGGCCGACAGAAATATGCCCCGATCATTACGGAAGATATTCATGTATCCAATAAATATCGCCGGGTATTGTCGGAGGCGATTCTCCACATGGAAAGTGCAGAAAATATTCTGGTGGTCAAGACAGTTCCCGGAATGGCCATGGCCTGCGGCGCAGCCATTGACTCCATTTCCATCCGGGGCGTCGTCGGATGTATTGCAGGAGATGATACCATCATGTGCGTGGTAAAAGAAGCTTCCATGGTGAAGGATGTCATAAATGAAATCAATTTAATCATAAAGGGATCAAAATAATCCGTCGGAGGGAAACATGCTTGTTAACTTACATGTAAAAAATCTTGCACTAATTGAAGAGACCGATATAGATTTTACCAGTCATCTGAATATTCTGACTGGAGAGACCGGTGCGGGAAAATCCATCTTGATTGGATCGATACAATCGGCACTGGGCGCAAAAATACCAAAGGATATGATTCGTCATGGCTGTGACAGTGCTCTCATCGAGCTGGTGTTTCATACGGAGAGCCCGACTGTGAAAACACTGATGGATCAATATGAGATTCCGTACGAGGACGGAGAGATTATCATATCCAGAAGAATAACCAATAACCGAGTGATCAACAAGATCAATGATTGTAGTATTACCATTGCACGTCTGAAAGAATTATCCCCTTTTTTGCTGGATCTTTCGGGACAGCATGAGAATCAGCTGCTGCTGAATCCGCAAAATCACCTAAAAATACTGGATAATTTTGGAAAGGAAGATATTCTGCCATTAAAGGAGAAAGTGGCCAAAGATTTTCGCCAATATCAGGAGATTCAGAGAGAGCTGAATCAGAAAAATATCGGAGAAGAAGAAAGAATTCGGGAGATGGAATTCCTGAAATTTGAAATACAGGAGATTACGCAGGCGAATCTGAGAGAGGGAGAAGATGAAGAGCTGGAGCAGTTATATACGAAGATATCGCATTCCAAGGATATTCTTACGGTGTGCTCCTCTATTCATGATCTGACCAGCAGTAATTCCATCAGCGTGGAGAGCATGATCGGAAAGGCCATTCGCTCTTTTTCCGATGTGATGAATTATGATGAACGCATCGGTGAGCTGTCGGAACAGCTCAGTACTGTGGATGATTTGCTCAATGATTTTAACCGTGAGTTGTCGGATTATATTTCATCTATGGAATTTGACCCGGAAACCTTTGCGGAAACAGAAGAAAGACTGGATACCATCAATCGTCTGAAAGCGAAATATGGAGATTCTATTGGAAAAATTCAGGCTTATATGACAAAATCTAAAGAGAGATATGAAACCTTAGCCAACCTGGATGAAATTATTTCCCAGTTGAAAATGAAAAACCAGAAAATAAAGAAAAAATTGGATGAAGATTGCGAACAGCTTACCGCTCTCCGGAAAAAAGTGGCACAGCCCATGGCAGCTTTCATCAAAAAGGCGCTCCTGGATCTGAATTTCAACGATGTGAGATTTGAGATTGCTTTTTCAGAAAATGCAGCCTGTTCGGCGGAAGGAAAGGATCATGTGTGCTTTATGATCTCCACCAATCCGGGGATGGAGGTCCGTCCGCTCCAGGAGATTGCTTCCGGCGGAGAGCTTTCCAGAATCATGCTGGCCATCAAATCGGTTCTTGCGGATCAGGAACAGATTGAAACCCTGATTTTTGATGAGATCGATACGGGAATCAGCGGCAGAACGGCCCAGAAAGTATCGGAACGTCTGGCTGAGATCGCACGGAAACGGCAGGTCATCGCCATCACCCATTTGCCGCAGATTGCGGCCATGGCGGATTCCCATTTCCTGATTGAGAAGACAAGCGATGACAAATCAACCATCAGTAATATTCATCGTCTTTCCGAAGAAGATTCTGTTCAGGAGCTGGCGAGAATGCTCGGAGGAGCAGAGATTACCGCCGCAGTGCTGGAAAATGCCCGAGAGATGAAAAAACTTGCCTCGGAGTTTTCCGGAAACATTTAATATTATGAAAAATTTTCCAAAAAACAGCTTAGAATATTCTGTCTGTTTGATTTTTTGAATACCCGCCATACTAAAGTTAACACTTTGATATGGGGGTATTTTTTATGGCACAAAAACAGAAATGTTATTCTTTTTTCATTTTAGCTGCTGTGCTGGCGGGAATCCTCTTTTATGGATACCGAAGTTTTGGCACAGGCTCCGGTCAAACAATCAAAACCGGAGCAACTGTCTCCCAGAAAGTATATGCATCGGGAGAACCGATCGGAATATACATTAAAACCAGAGGCGTTCTTGTTCTGGGAACACAGCAGATACGGGCGGCAGATAATCAGATCAGTTCACCGGCAGAACATAAGTTAAAATCAGGTGATTATATTCTCGAGATAAACGGAAAGGAAATCAGTTCCAAAAAAGAATTCCAATCTGCTCTTCAAAAAAATGGTACAAAAGAGGTTATCCTGACCATTTTAAGAAATGGACAGGAAATCAAAATGAAACTCCATCCCGTT
This sequence comes from Eubacterium sp., assembly GCA_022764265.1. Classification (GTDB taxonomy): domain Bacteria; phylum Bacillota; class Clostridia; order Lachnospirales; family Lachnospiraceae; genus Anaerobutyricum. The sequence continues at coordinate 19,795 of JALERO010000049.1, forward strand.
TATTCAGAAGAAAACCAATGTTATCAGATCGGTGCATGGATCCGAAATGACACCCAGGGAATCGGAACTGTAACCTATATAAAAGAAAATGGTGAATTTGCCGCACTGGGACATGGAATCAATGATATGGATCTGGGGGTTCATCTTGATATTTCCGGCGGCAGCGTGTATCAGACCAGCATTGCCACCATCATGAAAGGAAAAGCAGAGAATCCCGGTGAACTCATCGGAAGTATTGATTATATTCCGGAAAACTATCTGGGCAATATCACTTCAAATACAGAATGCGGTATTTTTGGCACAATTGAAAAAAATCAAAATCAGTTTCAAAATGGTGAGTTGTTGGAGGTAGCAAAAGCTGCAGAAGTAAAAACAGGAAAAGCTTATCTAAGAACAAGTATTAGCGGGAAAAGCAAAGACTATACCATAGAAATAGAAAAAATTATGAAAAATAAAAAAGATTCCCGGAAATCCATACAGATAAAGGTTACGGACCCGGAACTCATTGAGCTGACCGGGGGAATCGTGCAGGGGTTGAGCGGCAGTCCGATTATTCAGGATGGGAAACTGGTGGGAGCCGTCACCCATGTTCTGGTGAATGATCCGACGCGAGGGTATGGGATATTTATTGAAAACATGCTGGAGTATTGAGCCGGGCAAAGTATGTTGATTTGTTGGTGTGATAAAAAACAGAATGATTGTAAAGCAGGCAAAGAGGTGAAGATGTCATTGAGTTGCCTGCTTTTTATGTACAATAAAGAAAAAATTATATTTATTTTGCAAACCACGCATTGCGTATTTGTGAATAATGTGATATGTTTAATAAAACATTACATGGAGGTGTTTAGAAATAATGGAATCTGCAGATAAAATACGGGGACTTAGGGAACAAACAGGAATGACCAGGAAAGATTTTTCAATACATATAGGTATTCCTCTGAGAACGATAGAGGATTGGGAGGCAGGACGCAGGAGACCGCCGGAATATATTTCACGACTGATCGAGTATCAGCTGAAGTATGAAGAA
>JALERO010000076.1 GCA_022764265.1 Eubacterium sp.
CTCCCCGAAAAGAATCATTATATTTCATCTTTTTTCCGCAATCTTTATTATAACGGGGATTATAAGGGGAAATATTATTCCATCTGGGCTAACTTTGAACAGATGATATGGCTGACCGTCCTGTTCTTTGCCATGTTATCCGGTTTCTTTGCCAGAGACAAAAGAATAACTGTGGTTATGATCACTATTATCGGTTTAACGCTCTTTGAATTGATTTTTGAGGCCCGGGCCAGATATTTATTTGCTTATGTTCCACTTTATATTATTCTTGCGGTATGTGGGATAAAGTTTCTTCTGGATAAATGGGATACACATCAAGAAAGAATGAATGCAAAACAGTAACATAAAATACCCCATGGTCTGCATTCCTTCTTCCAAGGTTTTCATTTACTTCACCCCATACACGTTGGAACAGGTATATTTTTCTTTATAATGGGATGCGATCATAATGTTTGCTTTTCCGCCTGCGTCCACCTGGATTCCTTCCGGCTCCCGGTGGCTTAAGGCTGCTGCCCCTTTGATTGTTTGCACAGTGGATTTTTTCATCGTGTAGTTGTAGCTTCGGATGCGGATTGGATCATAGGCTGAGGCTTTGCCCAAATCCTTCATCTCGGACTTTCTGGCGGTTCCCTCAAGGGTGTAGACAGTGGTGCCGAAGATGTCAAATCCCTGGAACACGCCGGCGGTATTTTTCAGGCGTACTGTTTTTTTCACTGTCTGTGGCTCGATTGTTGTTCCATCTTTCAAATCATAAAATTGAAACTGCTGCCCCCCGTTGTTGGTGAACCTCACTGCCAGCTGGGTTCCGTCCGGGTTGACGGCCGGGTAGCAGTTGGTTCCGTACCGGCCCTTTTTCCCTTTGATTGGAATTCGGTAGGAAATGGCCGTATGTTTTCGGAGGGTCTTTCCTGCCTGAAATGTAAAACAGGAGATCGTTGTGGTGGCTCCGGCGGAGCCGGATGCATCGCTTCCTGTCCAGAGCCAGGTGACGCCGTTGCGGGTAACGCAATCCAGGTTTGTGCCATGGCCGAATTGTTTTAAGGTCATGTAGCTTTCGGTGTAGGTTCCGTTTCCTTCGTAGCGAACCCGGGTTAACCGCAGATCATTTTGATGGCTGCCGAAGCTGGCCAGCTGGGACAAATAGTAATAATAGGTGCCGTCAAAGGTATATCCCTGAGGCAGTCTTGCAGTGCTTAAGCGGGTTGCGGGCTGGATGAGCTCCAGATCGCTGGTCGGACGTTCGGCCGGAGTGGTGGCAGAGATTTTCTGTTCCAATGCCGGAGTTAACTTCTTCAGGGTAATGTTTTGTTTCCGGGTCACTTTCTTAAGTGCCTTTGCATTTCCCGGATGAGAGATCAGTATTGGAAGCATCAGCAGTGCACATGTTATCCAGATTCGTTTTACATTTATATTCCTTATTAATATATTTTTCATATTTTCTTATTTTCCCTGGGGGCTTTTTTCACTGAGATAAATAGTTGTCTTTAATATATTTGCTGATTCTTTCGGTGCTGTGGCCATCCAGCGCACTGAGAAAGGCCTCTCGGAACCGATTCATTTTTTCTCCCTCTTTTATGCCCTCATCGGAACTTCCTTTCCCGGAAAAATCGTTGTCCAAAGCTTCGTCCGCTGGATTCCACTGGGCATCGATCATTTTGGCTGCTTTTTTGGTCATCGAACGGAAGGTTTTCTTCACCGGTCCCGGCACCATTTCTTCATAGGCAAAGTAGAAGTCACGGCTTGCCATATATTCTTCCTGATCAAAGGCGTAGAAAAGCATTGGCAGTTCCAGCAAAGCGGCTTCAAATACGCTGGAGCTGTAATCGGTGATCAGCAGGTCACTGACGAGCATCAAATCATTGATGTGGTCCTGACCTGTCAGATCCAGAACCCGGTCCTGCCAGCGGGGCTCTACGGTCACCGGCTGGTGCACAAACGGATGGTGCTTGACGATGCACACGGTATTTTCCGGCATTTCTTCCATGAAGCGATTCACGTCGAAGGCGTCTTTCGGATAATGGGCATCTTTGTTGCCATCTCCGCGGAAGGTCGGGGCAAAGAGGATGACCCGGCTGTCCCGGAGCATCGGGTATTTCTCATAGAGCTGTTCTCTTCTCTGTTTTTTATATTCCCAGTCAAACAGGCAGTCGGTTCTCGGCACGCCCAGGGCCTTTACTTTGCCTGTCGGAATAGCAAAGGCCTCGGCATAAATGCCTCGTATGGTCTCACTGCTGACGCTGACAAAATCATAGTTGCGATGATTCATGGAGCTCTGCGGTGCGCCGCCCTGTTTTCCCATTCGGGTCAGGCCGAAGGTTTTAAACGCACCACAGGCATGCCAGAGCTGCACCACCTTGGTCTCTCTTCGAATAGAGAGCCGGTGGAGCTGCGGATAGAAGTCCTCCAGAATAATTACCTTTGCTTCGGCACATTTTCTGGCACATTCCCGCAGTTCTTTTTTCTTCAGTGCATCGACGGTCTTGGTGTGAATAAATTCGGTCACTTCGATATCCGGCTCCGCTTCCAGTTGTTTTTTGATCAGCTGCAGATTACCGCCCTCCTCCGGCAGACGCTCGGAGAGAAAGAGTACTTTATTACCCGATAGGGTTTTGGTTCTTGCCACGTAGCTGTCATATTTCACTGCAAAATAATCGGTGTTTCGCTGTCTCGGACTGTAGTTATAGCCGCTGACACGGTACACCGTATCGTTGGCACGATGCTTGGCCTTTTCTTTATTTTTCCCTTCTTCCAGATAATCTTTCACCAGAAGGAACGGCAGCCCCACGGTACAGAGAGCGAACTTCAACAGATTTCGTTTCCGGGTACGGGTCTCCGGACGGGCAAATTGCTCTTTTTGGATTGGGAAAGGCTGATCATCCAGAATCCGTTCCTCCGTTCCACACCAGAGCGCAAAAATCAGATTCACCTTGTGCCTCGGCGGCGTATAGAAAACGTAAGGCAGCTCGATCTCCGCATCGGCCATAATCTGAGTTCCCAGATCGGTATCCTCCAACCGGACTTCCATCGGAAAACGACGGTCCACCTGCCGTTGGGTGAAGATGGCCTGAATACGAATTTTACGATCCTTCATGTCATCCGGCAATTTGCCGCGAAATCCCAGCTTCATCACCTGATCATTTATATTCACTGTAATTCTGTAGTTTATTTTCTTCATGGGCTCTCCCTCTTTTGCATAGTTCGCGTAATATCGTTCCGCTATTTTGATATATTATACCTCAATTTGCCTGCTTTTTCATCCTCCTTCTACTTTTATAAAAAGAAAAGAATAGCTTTTTCAGGTAAATATGTTAGAATAAAATCAATTATGCAGGACAATTTGGTACAATTTTTATAAGATGGTGATATTTATGGATAAACAATTTAATTTTCAGGAACTTCATGCAATTGTCTCCACACTGCGGAGCGAGAATGGATGTCCGTGGGACCGGGCACAGACCCATGAGACAATTAAAGGAAATACGATTGAGGAAGCATACGAGGTAAATCAGGCGGTCACGGATCTGTCGGAGACCGGAGACCCGGCTAATCTTTGCGAGGAGCTGGGCGACCTGCTGCTGCAGGTAATGCTCCACAGCCAGATTGCGGAAGAAAACGGAGAGTTTACTCTCGAGGATGTTGTTGACGGCATTGCCCGCAAGATGATTCGCCGGCATCCTCACGTGTTCGGCCAGACCACCTACCACAGCATCGAAGAACAGCAGGCTGACTGGGATGCCATCAAGGCACAGGAACACGGTTCCGAGGGCGGAGAGGCCATGACCCCGGCCGATGAGCTGAAAAATGTTCCGGCTGCTTTTCCGGCACTAATCCGCAGCCAGAAGGTACTGAAGAAGGCAAAAAAACATGAACTGATTTCTTTTGAAGATGAAGATATTTTTAAAGAAATGCTGCAGTCGGTGGTGGATCTGCAGATGGCATGCGGTCACTCTGAAAAAAAAGAAGTGCTTTCGGCGATGCTCGGGAAAACGCTTTTTGCGGTAAATAAATTAGCTGCTAAATATGGATTACATAGTGAGATGGCACTCACGAAAGAGACAGAGGATTTTATTCAGGAACATGATAATGTTTAGAAAATCTGGCTTTTTCACGTACAAAGCCAGTTGGCTGCCGTTCTGCTTGGACAGCAGCCAACTGGTCTGTCAAAAAGCAATCATTAATTGACAAAAATTTACATCTCTGTCAATTGGAAAATATGTTAAGCGAAAAAAATCCTTTCTTTTCGGGCGATAATCGCCTGGATCTTAAAATGTTGTACAAAAGAATTTTCCCAATACACAGTTCCTTTTATAT
>JALERO010000114.1 GCA_022764265.1 Eubacterium sp.
TCTTGTTCAAAAGTTTTCTTTGCTCCATAATGTTCAACTTTATTTGAATATTTATTTCCAAGATAATAAAATCGTAGACTGTCCTTCTCTTGGTTGATGATATTTAATAAAGTGACTTTTAATAGTTTACATTGAGCTGCATCCAGAATACATTCAAAAACAGAATTCTGGACTCGTTGACCATGATTTACGCATTCTTTCGCTACTTTGCGTAGTCTGGTTTTTCCTGATTTATCTTGTGTATTTACATCATAGGTTATTAATACAAGCATAACTTATCACTTCCATTTTTCGTAGTGTTCCGCTATTTCCATAAAAATGGTGGATATCCATCAATATCACCTCGGAGATATCGAGCGAGTAATAATGATTGGACATGTGGAACGAGTCCCCAACATATTTTTTCTTTAAGGTAGGGGTGTGTAATAGAACTTCTTTTTCTCTCCTGCCATGCTGTAAGAAACTTCTTTTTTCCTTTATCCGTAAAGGTTACTGCTCCATTTTCTGCTTTTACCAAATCTTTCCCTTGTATATGGCGATTGTTAATAAGAGAAACAACAAATCGATCAACCATAATTGGTCTTAACTCTTCCATCAGGTCAAGGGCAAGGGAATTTCTCCCAGGACGATCTCTGTGTAAAAATCCGATATAGGAATCTAATCCAACGCCTTCCAGTGCATTGGCACAATCGTTGGCAAGTAATGTATACCCAAAAGAAAGCATTGCATTGATATTATCTATTGGAGGTCTTTTGTTTCTTCCATGAAATGAAAAATCTTCTTTTTGATTTAGAATTAGTTCATCAAATATTTTAAAATACAGAGAGGCACACTCTCCTTCTAAACCGCGGAGAGAATCTAAATCTTCTTCATTTTTAATTTTAGGTAAAGAACTGTTTAAATAATTTATTGTTATTTTGCATTGTTCTGTATTTACTCTCATGGAATGATCTCTTAATGTTCTATCGATACTCCAACGACAATTATATACTTTTCCTAATATCATATTTCTGGCAATTTGACAGCTGGCAGCTGTATCATCTGAAACACGATATTGCTTTTTTCGGAGAAGTACATTTCCATGATTTTCTCCATTGATTCGACAAAGAAATTTTCCGAAAGGAGTATAAAAAGAGAGGCCTATTCCTTCTTCTGCGCAGGCTCCCATCAATGCCGGAGATGCACCATTGTAAGAGAAACATATGATATTTTCCAGGGTATGTAGAGGAAATTGTCCTGCTAATTGATGATCTACAGTTACCTTGATTGTTTTTCCATCCAATGATAAATATGCCTTTTCATTTGTGATAAATAATGTATTTAAAAATTTTTTCATGTCAATCCTTTCAATTGCATAATCAAAAGCAAAAGAAGTCTCCATTCGTTATTCAATATCTTTTAGAGAATTGTCAATATAATTAATAACACATGGTGTTTTGATCAATTTTGGAAGGCAGATATCTTTTAAAGAACAAGCGTTACAGCCTTTTTTTAATTTACTTTTTGGGGTGTACCCTTTTTCCCATAGCTCATGCATTTCTTTGGACATTTTAGAAACCTGTTCTCGTAATTCTTTTGTAAATGGAACTTTTTTTCTTCTTCGATTTTCTCCGTAATACAAACTACCTTCCGGAATATTACATATAAACATTTCTTCCAGACACATTGCCTGGGCACATAATTGTAATTCATCGGCATCATGCTCTTTGGGTTTTCCCTTTTTGTACTCTACCGGATATGGAATCCACAAACCTTCATAGTTAAAAAGTGAGACGCCATCTTCTGATTGATAGAATTCAACTACATCACAGATTCCTGATATACCTAAAGTAGCAGATCGTACAGTCAAGCCTCTGGTAATGAGCAAATTTCCTCTTTTTTCTATCTTGTCATTATTATGAGCTGTGGAATGAAATATCTGTCCATCAACTGTTCGTTCATTTTCTGCCCATTGTTGTTCGATATGAATCAACGCCCATTGTCTTCTGCAATATGCAAAATGTTGTATTCCGGAAAGCATTAGATAATCTTCTTCGCGATACATCTTTATATTCCTTCAATAATCTCTGGTTCTAATCCCTCTAATGGTTCTAATTCAATCTGATAGTCTTCAACAGATGTTGGAATCAAAACGTTGTCCTTCAATGATACTTTTAAGGAATTATGAACCTTTGCGGCAGAATACTGGCCGATTTTATTATTATGAACCCACCAATATAAAGTGATGACTTCCATACTTCCGTCCGGTCTTGCGGAAGACGCATCGTTGATGAATAATGTACGTAATGCTTCTTTTACTTTATTCGCATCTTCTTCTGAAAAGCCTGTTTTTTCAGCCAGTTGAACATTGATAGATCCTTTGACTTTGTATAAACCAAATTCAACAAAATGTTTTGTTCCCATGGTATCTGAGCTTTTACCCTCCGATGGTTCACTGTTGACACTTTTTGTAATTTGCATACTGTTAATATCAATAGGAGAACAGCTCATAGATTGATGGATAGAAACGGGACCTCGAACCCCTACGGAAACACTTTCCTTTTTATTTTTATTACCGAAAGCAAATACCTGACCAAAAGTTCGTACGTCTATCCATTTTTCACATGCCTGTTTTGCATAATCATCGTTTGATGTGGATGAAGGAATTTCTTTTGCTGCACGTTCTTTTAAAGAAGTGCATTTATCTTTACTACGATCTGCTGATTGAACAAAAATATTCTCGCCCATATCCTGAAGTCGGTTACGGATTTTTCTTTTTATACAGACATCGGATATTTCACCCAATCCGGAATAGGTAGTTCGTGGACGATTGCCATTTAATGGATCGCCATTTGGATTAGCATTTGTTACCTTGATTAACAGCATAAAGTCAATTTTGTTTTTTAAAGCAGTCATATTATTTTTCCTCCGTTTCTTCTTTTTTCTTATTTAATTCTTCCCGCTGTAAATAATATCCTAAAAGATACGTTTCTTTTAAACTTTGATTTAAGATGGCAGTGTCTTCATCTTCAAATAAAATTACTATCTTACCTATGAGGTTTTTATAATAGTTTTGTAAAGCAGGATTTAGTTTTTGCAAATATGGAACGATGGCACTTTCGAGAATTTTCCATGTTTGAAATGGATGATTGGCAAAAGCGGATTGCAAACGTAACGCATTTGGATCACGATTTTCACCACGTTCATAAGTATTTCGTTCAATTTTTTCATAAATAGCCAGCAATCGTCCAAAAAGATAACTTCTGTCTGTATTGGAATGATCTAACTTCATTTCTTCTTCCTCTCCTTTCAATTCTTTTGTGGTTCTATTATTATATTTTGAAATCATGGCACATGCCGTTGAAAGTACAGTTTCCCGGTTAAATCTAGAATATGCTAATGGTGTTGAAGCCCGCCATGCCAGAGCATGAATGATATCATAAGGAATTGGAGCATTATCCAACATACATTTTAATAAACGTTGGGTTTGTTCTTTTAAAACTTTATCATCAACATCAATACTATTTCCCCTTTCCCGACCAAAAGCACAGTTTACAATTCTCCGGAATGTTGGAGTCCGAACCTCATAAACTGGCTTTTGATCTGATGTAAATGAAAGAAATTTCCAACAGCAGGTACTACCCCAGATAAGCATCCGTTCAAGAAAATCAATTGCAGGATATTCGTTGTAATATACAATAGAAAGTCTTCCTGTCGTTGCAGCGTCCAGAGCCATTACGGTAATGGTATCTCCTTCTTCAAATTCATTGGTATACCCTTGAAATGATTTTTTTAATCTACTTCGATATGATGTTTCTGTTTGTTCCGTGTCTTCAGAACAATTCATAAAATTAAAAAGGCTCGGTGTTCTTTTTCCATCGGCATTCCAACAGACAAACATTCGTTTATCCTTTGAGCCCGCATATACTCCCTGATTTTTGACCAGCCATGTTAAAGCACTGTGAATTTTCTGTGAAGCTTCATAACTTAAAGCATAGGCTTGTTCAGAAGTTTGAAAACGCCCGCGATATGTATAACCCTGATTATCATTCCCGGATACCAACTTTGCTCCATAATCAGAGGCGACAATACCTTTTGGATGGTTTTCTGAAATTGTTTTTTTCTCACCGGATAAATAACAAATATCGGTGTTTCCTTGCTGTGTTGAAAGATAATAATCTGTATATGTTTGAATCAGAGCTGCATCTTCCCATGTTTTATCTGTAGAATCACATAACCCGGTTACACGAAAACGAACCAATGCTTTGTCATAGGTTTGTCCATTTATTTTTTCATTATCAAATAAGTTCTGATTATTTAAAGAAATGATTCCGGAAAGAATCAAATCAGATACCAATTTTTTCATTGATAAATAGTCATAGATTGCACGAATTTTGGGATGACTATAATCAGAATCTACCCACATTTTCAAGGCTTGCATATATTTTCCGTATTTATTTTCTGCACTCCTTTTTAATTTCTCATTTTCACAATAAACAGAATAATCTCCGGCAACATACGAAAGTGTATCGCATAATGCATGAGGTGCAGCGCCGGAACTACGACCGGACGATTTTTCTGTGACTGGAATCAATGTAACTTCATCTTGTGGATTTACTTTGATTGCTGAAAGGAAATCTCCTTTTTCATTTAGGGTAACTTCTATTTGTGCTTTACTGTTCATATGAGCAATTGGCGTCATTGGAATGCCAAAAGATGTATTTTTACACTTTGTTTCATAAGTATTATATAATTGATTTGTCCAGGACATTTAATCACTCCCTTCATTTTCCGGAATGATGGAAAAATTATTCTGATCTTGCCCAAACTGTTTGATGTCCATAGAACGAATAGTTCGGTGAATACATTTTTCAGGCGGAAGAAAAGTAATTATGCCATGTTTCATTATTGCATTCCATAAACGTACAGTCATTTTTCCTTCTGTTTCCTCAGAATATGCCTCATCAGCGTAAGTAATTCCATGGTACATCATCCCAAAGCTTAATTCCGGTAAATTATCATAATAGCCTTCCCCTTCTCCAAATTGACAGGGCTTAACATATCCCTGACATTCGCGGGTTCCCAGAAAAATATCTCTTCTTCCCCCTTTTGCAATCATCCTTTTTGCAATATTGTGATGTTTGTTTTCATTTCGGTCTTCTGCCAACTCCGGACGATTATAATTCCAGACAAAATGTGCTCTGACCTGATATCGACAATCTTTTAAATAAGTATAATACGAAAGGTCGTTGCCATTATTGTAGTATTTTATTGGACGAATGCCCTTTGTCTCTGTCTGAATCGGATTCATGATCCGAACTTCATCAATAATCCAGATTAAGGTTGGCTTCCAGTAAATGCTATGCAGGATGCCTTTTAATGCTTCATAACTCGGGATCTGATAAGAGAATTTCTCCCCTCCCACACGGGTAATCGGATCCGAGAATAATGCATAATCACCCGATACTTCAAATTCAACAGTATTTCGGTGCATTTTTATCCTCCTTTTATATGATAAATTCTTCGACAGCTCTCTCTTTTGGAATTGACAATCCCAGATAAGAGTCATATGCGGACTCATCTAAAACAATAATTCGTTTTTCGAAATATTCATAAATGAATCCCATGTCATAGAGTTGTGTTAATTGATATTGAAAGATATTAATAGTAAATTGCTTTGCTTTTTGTAATATATCTTTGAGAGAGATAAAATCATAAAGAGAGTTCTTCGTATTTTTTATCTCCTGAATGATATCTTTTCCTTTCCCATAAGGTACAAGAACGTCAATTGTCTCCTTTTCAAATACATTAAATGCTTTACCTATATACTGAAATGGTTGACACATCATAAACTCTTTTTGATTTTTTGCAGTATTAAAAGGATTCTCGTTTGATAATAAGATTTTTAAACTGGTGTATGTTCCATTCATAGTTACCGGATAATCCAATTGTTTTTTTGTTTCTTCAAAATAATATTGATAAAATTGCCTTGTATATTCCGGAGATGTCAGGCTACTGATTTCTTCTGAATTAATATTAGCCAGCACTCTTCTTGTACTATTTTGTGCATAAGTGATTTCAGGTAGCATTTGAAGAGGTTCATTTTTTAAATTAATGAAATATACGGTTCCTTTATGATGATACTCATTGGCTCGATTACATCTTCCGGCCGCCTGAACCAGATTATCAACGCCTGCCAGAACCCGAACTACTGCATCAAAAGAAAAATCAATTCCCGCTTCCACCAACTGAGTTGAAACACAAATAAGTTTTCGTGAAGAAATATTGTTTTGGAAATTATTCTGTAACAGGTGAAGGCTTTCTAAAATATTTGCTAAGACGTTTTCCCGGTGATTTTGGCACATGGCAGTAGATAGATGAAACACATCCAGATCTTCGTTTGTATTTTGTTCTCGTAATAATTTATATATTGTATTTGCTTCTCCCTTCGTATTACAAATTAATAAAAGAGAAACATGGTTCTGCATTAATTTTGAACAAAAAGATGCACATTCTTCCAGCTCCATGCCATATGGTGTCACACGATTTAAAATGGTATTTCGCTTGAACAACTCTAAATCTGAGTTTCTCAAAGAAACCATATCCGGAGAAGCGGAAAAATGCAGCGGCCAATTCAAATCATCAAAACTAGGTTGCGTTGCTGAAGACAAAATAATAGTAGCATGACAAAATTCATGGAGGAAATTCATGGCCATATTAAACAAAGAAACCAATTTTGTCGGTAATGATTGGATTTCATCAATGATAATGATGCTCTCATTCAAAGCCTGCATTCGTTTAATCGAAGAAGTTCGATCTGTAAAAAGAAGATCCATCAATTGAACTAATGTCGATATAATAACAGGTCTATCCCAATTATCTGTGAGCAATTCACCGTAGTCCAATTGTTCTTTATCATTTTTTTCTTTTATCACATTGGAATGGTGCTCCAGAACCAAATCGCCTTCTGGAAGAAAGTCACGTATAACGGCAGCATTTTGTTCCAATACGCTGAGTAATGGGATGATAAATATGATTCTTTTTTTATTATAATACTTAGCATGGGCGAGACCATAACGCAAAGAACAAAGTGTTTTTCCACCACCGGTCGGAATATCAAGACGATAAATCCCCGGATCTTTTTTAGCAAATTGAAAACATTGTTCGGAAATATTATTTCGTGTTTGGTTGATAGGACTTGTTGAATCCAATGAAGAAATTTTACTTTCAAAATAAGATAGTAAATCTGTCCAATTTATATTATCTTTATCGATAAATTCTATCTGATTCATAAATTCACTGGTATCTCTTCTGTCACCGTATATCACAGAAGAAAGAAGCAGACGCATCAATAAACTGATTTGGAAGAAAGTCTTATGCAGATCATGATATTGTTGTTGGATTTTAGTTATAATATTCTGGATCTCATTGGTCGCTTGCTGGAATAATTGTGAGATTTCCTGTTCATCGCAAACCTGATTAAAATAGTTTTTCAGAGCTTCATCATAGCAAAGTTCTGTTTTGTCTTTATGTAATCGATGAGCAAAGCCACTATTTCCATTCTGATCAACACAATCAAACATTCCGTGATGAGATCCTATAGCAAAGCAAAGAATCTCACAGCACATACTTTCCCAAGGATTCGATGAAACAAAATGAAAATGTTCTAGTAAATAGATTACCGCTGTAAAA
>JALERO010000122.1 GCA_022764265.1 Eubacterium sp.
GTCCGCATCATGGTGTGACCGATCATATCTTCCATGATCATGGCACACATCACTTCATCATAAAGATAAACCTTCGGCACAAGACCCGGACATAACTGCCCCTGAAGCTTTAAGATACTGGCCTCAATCCGTCCCCGGTCCGTGGTCAGAGACATTTCCTCGGAAATGCGCAGATGGGTGCCTGCCTGTTTGACAATGATGGAAGTGCCATTATGGCAATCCCGCACCCGAAAAACATAGTTAAGATTACCGTCCCCGATCTCCTGACATTCCAAAGAAGCATCTTTTTCAAAAAAGTCCAATTTCTCCTGAATGTATGCAATAACATCAGATTCTTTCATTAAAAAATAAGTATCAAAAGCGGACAAAATAAATTCCCCCTTCCCCATGGATTTTATTTCTGTATATCAGAATCAGATATATCCTTTGTTTTATGCTGACCGTAGGATTGAAACCGTACCGCCATGCGATTCATTTCCTCATCGCTGAGGATAACAGGCGTTCCGATCGCCTTCGCCTTCACATAAACCTTTGCACAGAACTCAATCTGCTCTGCAATTTCAAAAGCACGCGGAAGATCCAGTGCGCCGGTGATCAGCCCGTGATTCGCCATGAGCGCGGCATTTCTCCCTTCCATTGCCTTCAAAGTATTCCGGGCAAGCTCCATGGTTCCGAAAGACGCATATTCGCCACAGCGCACATTTTTACCGGCAAAAGCAACCAGATAGCTGGAAGCCGGCAGTTCCATATGATTGGTCGCCAGCACAGTACAATAAGTGCTGTGAGTATGAACCACCGCATGGATATCCGGCCGGTTCTGATAAAAAATCCGATGCAGATCCACTTCGCTAGAAGGCTTTCGATCCCCCTCGACCACCTTCCCGTCAAGATCCACAACAACCACATCCTCTGCGTTCATGGAAAAATAATCCACACCGCTGGGCGTGATGGCAAAATATCCGGAATCCGGATCAAAAATACTGATATTACCGCCGGTTCCCACCGTCAATCCGGAAGTGATAAGCCTGCGAGAATAATCTACAATGCTCTCTCGAGCTTCACCCATTAACATAAAATACCCTCTTTTCATTGCTGTCAGCGCATAAAAATATACCATAATTATAAGATAGAATGACCGGAAATACAATCAAATTCTCGCAAGTTGATGGCATAGTTTTTCTATGATACAATGTGACTGTTCAGAGCCAAGCAGATTTATCAAAAAAGAGCGGTGAATGCTTGCATTCAAGAGCACTTTTTTGTATAAATCTATTTGGCGGATACGCCTCACCGAGGAAACACGTAGTGTTTTCGAGGTTGGCTCTGAACAGTTATGCGATCCGGTTACGCGATCCGCCGGCTACTTTGATAAAATACGATAGAAAGGTGACCCATGAGAAGAATAAATCTTGCCAAATGGCTGCTGATGGCAGCTGTGATATTTGCCTATTGGAGAGGCTATACATTTTTTGACTCCACCCACGGAGAAATTGCAGTGGAATATGCCATGACCTGTGCGATATGTCTTGTTTTTCTGGGAAAACAAATGATAAAGTCCCATTACCTTAATCTCAAAATGAAAAAAGTAGACAAATTGAGCGGCCGGGCCTTTGAAAAATATCTTCGAATTCAATTCCGTCATCTGGGTTATCGTGTGAAGCTCACCGAGAGCAGCCATGATTACGGTGCGGATCTGGTTGTAAAAAAGCGAGGAGAAAAAATCGTGGTTCAGGCAAAACGATATGAAAAAAATGTGGGAATCGCCGCAGTCCAGGAAGCGGTGGGTTCTATAGCGTATTACGATGCAGACCGGGCCATGGTGGTCACCAACAGCGGATTTACCCAAAGCGCCAGAAACCTTGCCAGACAAAATGATGTGGAACTCTGGGGAAGATACGACATTCAGGAAAAATTCAAGATAAGAGAATAGGATTGGCTGTCGCAAAATGAAGCGCAGCTTACAGGCTCAGCCATTAAAGAAATCTGACACATAACATTTGTATGCCGTTCGCGTACTTCGTTCTGAAAAGTCTTTCGATTACGGACAATTTCCTGTCCGTAATTTTGAAAGACTTTTCTGTCACTCGTTCGCCACAACGTCATAACGCCATATTATGTGTCAGATTTCTTTATTTACTTTGTCTTTGGGCTGCGCTTCTTTTTTGAACTGTAGCCAACAGGTTTGGTGTAATCGTGGGGCGATTTTGGGGATCGGATTTTTTGAACTTTATGGGGTCGGGACTTGTGAACTTTACAGTAATCTGTAGTCTTTGTTGTTCACAAGTCCCGACCCCAGTTTCTCCGACCCCAGTTTCTCTACCATGCTAAATTGTCAGAATATTCAGACGAAAAATAATGAAAAACAGAAATCAAATTGATAAATATCAATAAAATGAGAAAAAATTAATTTTTCTTAAAAATAGTATTGACAAAATTGCTGCTTGTGATTATAATACAGATACAAACACAGAAAGGACGGCAAAGTCCATAATATAGATTTTGAAATTATTAATTTTCAGGTATTTCATGAAAACGAGGTGAGACCACCAAGAACTTTAAGTTAATTTCAAGATTTAAATATTGAAGAAGGAGGTACGGACCACCAAAATCATAAGTTAGAAATCAAAACGATATTTTAACAGGAGGTACAGACCACCAGAAGGTTAAGTTAAGAATCAAGACGATACTAGGACAGGAGGACAGACCACCAAGAACTTAAGTTAAGACTCGAAACGATACTATAACAGGAGGTACAGGCCACCAGAAGGATTAGTTAGGAATTCAAGAAAGACGTATTTGGAAGATAGGGCATTAGAGTAGAGGTTGATAGTAATAAACAGAACCTAAGGATATGGTAAGAAGAGAAGAACCGGAAGCCGGATTGTTGATCTTAGAATTCATAGGATTGAAGCTTGATAATTGAGATTATAAGAAAGTTCGCTTGAGATGAGAAGAAAGCCAGAAGCAGAATACGATCCGTTTATTTGTTTTAGGTTGAAGGCAAATGGATAGAGAAGAGATTCGCGAAAGTTATTCTTCGAATTGAAAGGAAAAGTAATTTGAGGTACGGTCCAACAAAAACATAAGTTAAGACTCGAAACGATATTATGAACAGGAGGTACAGACCGTTGGAAATAATTGAACACGTATAGAGAGCATCGGCAGTGGAATGAAGATGCTCTCTTTTTTGCGCGAAAAACTGAAGCGAAGCGAAATCGAGATGCATGGCTTCATCGAGATTCGCAAATAATAAAACTGAAGCCATGCATTTTGAAGCGAAATCAGGGGTTTCTCTTGACGATTCTGCTTTTGTGCGGTAAATTATTAAAGAAAGAATACCCGGGGTCGGGACTTGTGAACAACACAGACGTCGGATTGCTATGAAGTTCACAAGTCCCGACCCCAGTCGTCCAGCCGACCCCAGTCCACCGCACAGATAAAGGAGAAAAGTTGAAGATGAATTACAAAACATTTAAACGCCTATGGATTTTTTTCATGATGCTTGGAGTTGCATTTTTTGCTTCTCAGAAAAATACCGTACAGGCGGCTGTTGTATCTACAAGCCATCAGAAATATTCTTATGGAGAATATAAAAAGGATTTAAAACAATTACAGAATAAATATCCCGAATATTGTCAGGTAAATGTCATTGGCCAGTCGGCGGATGACCGTGATCTGTATGAGGTGATTCTCGGCAATCCGGAGGCGAAAAAGCATCTGGTTGTCATTGCCAATCTTCATGCGAGGGAATACATGACAACGCAGCTTTGTATGAAACAGATTGAATATTATTTAGGACAGTACAATAAAAAGATTAGCGGAAAAAAAGTATCGGATGTACTTGATAAAGTTGCCATTCATTATGTGCCTTCCTGTAATCCGGATGGAACGGCAATCAGTCAGTATGGTTTTAATGCGATCAGGAATAAATCTTTGCGAGCTCAATTAAAGAGAATGCCTGGAAGCTCCAGAACCTGGAAGGCGAATGCCAGAGGGGTTGATCTGAATCGAAACTGGGATGTGGCTTTCCGGAAAAGTGGAACAAGGGGCAGTGCCGGTTTCCGGGGTACGAAAGCGGCCAGCGAGCCGGAGATCAAAGCGTTGGTAAAAATGATTGATCAGATTCAGGAGCAGGGTAAGATTGTGGGTGTTGTCAGTTATCATTCCACCGGCTCCATTATTTACGGAAAATGCGCATCACAAGCCACTTCTCAGGTGAGAAAGCAGACAACAAGAATGTATAAAATGGCACAGAGTCTGACGGGTTACCGGCTGATGCCGACGGAGAGTTTGAAAATAGCCGGTGGATGTTCCAGAGAATATTTTCTCTACAAAAAGAAAATTCCATGTATTACATTGGAGATTGGGCGAAATGCCTGCCCTCTGGGAATCGGAGAGTTTTCATCGATCTGGAGGAAGAATAAAAACGTCGTGATCAAAGAAGCGATGTTATTTGATTAGTGGTGTAAGACCATGAATGGAAAGACAAAACTTGCACCGGGAGCGGTACTTCTCGCAGGAGCGTTATGGGGAAGCATGGGAATCTTTGTCCGCAGATATAATGCAGAAGGATTGGATTCGCTGCAGATTGTTGGCATCCGGGCCGTTGGAACGGCTCTGATTCTGTTTGTTTATCTGATGGCGTTGAACCGGAAACTTCTGAAGATACATTTGAAAGATCTCTGGTGTTTCCTGGGAACCGGCCTGTGCAGTATTGTATTTTTTAATTACTGTTATTTTAAGACGATTATTTTGACAGATTTGTCCGTGGCGGCGGTTCTGTTATATACAGCCCCGTCCATGGTGATGGTCATGTCTGCGTTTCTGTTTAAGGAACGCTTCAATATAAAAAAAGGAATTGCGTTGATTCTGGCATTTGCCGGCTGTGTATTTGTCACGGGAATCATTGGAAGCCAAGTCACCTTGTCAGTGGCAGGAATCATAACAGGGCTGGGATCCGGTCTTGGATATGCACTGTATTCTATTTTCAGCAGATACGCCCTGGAACGGGGATATACTTCCCTGACGATTTCCTTTTATACATTTTTAATTGCAGCCATAGGAGTACTTCCGTTTGCAGGAGGAAATGCAGTGACAGCCATTGTGTTTGCCGGTCCTGGAAATATTCTGTTTACGATTGCCTTTGCCCTGGTCAGCACAGTGCTTCCATATTTTGTGTACACTTGGGGACTCCAGTATGTGGAAAATGGAACGGCATCCATTCTTGCATCGGTGGAGCCGGTGGTGGCGACGATCATCGGAGTGGTTCTCTTTGGAGAGAGTCTGTCGGGAATGGAATTGATTGGAATCGTTTTGGTTTTGGCTTCTATTGTGATTTGTAATGGAAAGAATTCGGATGAAAAATAAAATAAAGCAAAAAGAGACGGTCAATTCTGATCGTCTCTTTTTAGATTTTATGGAAAATAATTAATTTCTGTGTACTATATTTTAGTAGCTCTTATATGGCTTCTCCATTAATTTAACCATCTCATATAATGTCATGGCAGCGACACCGGTTCCGCCTTCAGCGTAAATCTCTTTGTCTGCGCTGGACTCGGAGGATCCTGCGATATCCATGTGGATCCAAGGTTTTTTCTCAACGAAGGAGTGAAGGAATCTTGCTGCTGCGATAGCACCACACTGTGTTCCGCAGTTAGCGATGTCGGCAACGGAAGAGGAATTCAGATCCTTGTACTCGTCATCACCCAGTGGAAGTCTCCAGATATTTTCTCCGGCGAGGATGGAAGCCTGCACTAATTTGGCTGTCAGATCGTCGCTGTTGCTGAACACACCGGTATAACGGTCGCCCAGAGCAACCTGACATGCGCCGGTAAGAGTAGCTACATCAATCACTGTGGTAGCACCACATTCGCGGATGGCATAAGTAATCGCATCTGCCAGAGCCATGCGGCCTTCTGCATCTGTGTTGACAACTTCAATAAACTGACCGTTCATGGACTTCACAATATCGCCCGGTTTCATGGACTTGCCGGAAACCAGATTCTCGCAAGCAGGAACGACAGCGGTTACATTGATACCAAGCTTCGCTTCAGCGATGGCACCCATGGCAGCGATAACAGCGGCAGCACCGCCCATATCTCCGTGCATACCTTTCATGGAAGCAGATGGTTTCAGATTATATCCGCCGGCATCAAAGCATAAGCCCTTACCGATCAGAGCAATCTTCTCATCATCGGTCACACGACCGTTATATTCCATAACGATCATCTGTGGAGCCTGTTTGGATCCCTTGGCAACAGCCAGGAAAGCATTCATGCCGAGGGCTGCACATTCATCCTTGCCGAGAACGGTACATTTAATATTGTTTTTCTCGGAAATCTCCTTAGCAGTATTGGCAAGGGCAGCCGGAGTCATCACGTTAGCCGGTTCATTTACCAGATCGCGGGCTGTAGTTACAGCCTTCGCCATCATGCGGGAATACTGCTCCTCTTTCTTAAAGGAAGCCTGATCCATACCGGTCAGGATACCGAGCTTCAGCTCCGGAGCTTCCTTCTTATCGGAATGATATTTGTCAAATGTATAATCTCCAAGTAAAATACCTCTCATAGCAGAACTGAGCCAGAAAGATACATCATCACCGATGGCGGTCATCAGAAGATTCTTGCCTTTTAACTTTTTCGCTTCCTTCAAAGCGGCACCAAACTGAAGCTGGAATCTTCTTGGTGTTGCATGTTCCGGAATTCCAATGAAAATAAGATTATAGTAAGGTTGTCCCTGATAAGAGAAGTCTTTACCACGAAGTCCATATACCTTGCTGCCACCAACCAGATCATCTTCCTGAAGGGCCTTAAAAATCTCGCTGACTTTACCAAGCTCTATACTCAGGCGGTTTTTATGGTTATATGTAACGAGCAATGTATCAAATTCATAATCCTCCAGGTCTACGAGACGTTGTATTTGCATTTTGATACGCTCCTTTCTAAATAATTCTTTCGCTTTCGAACAATGGCGAGCAGAACACACTACTCCCCTTATAAAAGTTATCTCTAGTATAGCACAATCAAAAGTTGAAAAACAGAAAAAACTTGTATATATTACATAAAATTTTAGTGATAAAAGATTTTTTTCTGCATAATATTATGATTAACAGGGTAATTTTTTGCATGGCATTACCCGATCCCAGTCCCCTTGACAATAGGGGAAAAGCTACGTATAATAATTAACATAGTTAATTAATGATGTTAACCACCTGGGATTGCAATACCCGGGGTCAGGACTTGTGAACAACACAGACGTCGGAATGCTATGAAGTTCACAAGTCCTGACCCAGTCCCCCCTACGAAAGGAGAATTGATAGATGAATGAATATTCTAAAATGACACCGGAGATACAGGATCTGACATCAATTTGTATGGAATACGGACAGATACCGGCAGGCTTATATGACTCTTATCACGTACTTCGGGGTCTGAGGGATGTCAACGGTAAGGGAGTTCTGGCAGGTTTGACAGACATTTCCACGGTTACTTCCAGTAAAATTGTGGATGGCAAGTCTGTTCCCTGCGAAGGTGAGCTGCGTTACCGAGGCTACAATATCAAGGATCTGGTAAAAGGATTTACGAGAGAGGGACGGTTCGGATATGAAGAGACAGCTTATTTGCTGATTTTCGGACGACTTCCGAAGGAGGAAGAACTGGAATCTTTCCAGAAGCTGCTGGCAGGCTATCGTACGCTGCCGACGAACTTTGTGCGGGACGTCATTATGAAGGCGCCGGGCAACGATATGATGAATACCCTCCAGAGAGGAATTCTCACCCTTTACAGCTATGATGACATGGCAGATGATATTCATATCGATAATGTGCTGCGACAGTGCCTGCAGCTGATCAGCACAATCCCGATGCTGGCGGTTTACGGGTATCAGGCTTATAATCATTATATAGAAGGCAAGAGTTTTTATATCCATTCTCCGAAGGAAGATCTGTCAGCGGCAGAGAATATTTTAAGAATGCTTCGTCCGGATAAGAAGTATACGGAACTGGAAGCCAGAATTCTTGACATTGCACTGGTTCTTCACATGGATCACGGCGGCGGTAACAATTCTACCTTTACCAACCATGTGGTAACTTCATCAGGAACAGACACCTATTCAGCCATGGCAGCATCCTTAAGTTCTTTGAAGGGACCGAAACATGGTGGGGCGAACCTGAAGGTCGTTCACATGTTTGATGAGATGAAAGAGGAAGTAAAAGACTGGGAAGACGAGGACGAGATCACCGCATATCTTCTCCGCCTTCTGAATAAAGAAGCCTTCGACCACAGCGGTCTTATTTATGGTATGGGACATGCGGTCTACTCCATCTCCGACCCGAGAGCCCAGATCTTTAAAGGCTACGTGGAGAAGCTGGCATCCGCCAAAGGAGTTGAAAAGGAATTTGCATTTTATGACAGGGTGGAACGTCTGGCCACAGAAACCATCCGCCAGAAGAGAAAAATTTACAAAGGTGTCAGTGCAAATATTGACTTTTACAGCGGTTTCATGTACCGTATGCTTGGACTGCCGGATCAGCTCTTTACTCCGATGTTTGCCACCGCCCGTATTGTCGGCTGGAGTGCACATCGTCTGGAAGAATTGATGAACTGCGATAAGATTATCCGTCCGGCATACCAGAGTATTGCATGTAAGAAAGATTATGTTCCGATGGATCAGAGGGAACCGGAACATAATTAAAAGTGGGAGAGGGTCTGCACGCAGGCGGAAATTGCCGAGACGTGTATGAACAACGGGTTAGAAGCCCAGGGAGGAAATATGGAATTTGAAGAATCAGAAGAATCGAGCCAGATGATGGAAGAAGAAATGAACGAGAATCATTCTCAGAGTGATTTCAGAGAGCTGGTTGTGCAGATGCGCAAAGCTAATCTGTATTTTCAGCAAATGTGCAGTGTCCCGATGGGGGAACTGACCATGCTTCTCTCCATTCACAGTCTGTCGGAGAATCACGCCCCGGTGATGATTTCCCGGCTTGGCAACTATTTGAAACTCTCCAAACCCGCCGTTTCCAGAATGTTACATGTTCTGAAAAATAAGGGGTATATCCAGATGGAAAATGGCAAGGAAGATCAGCGCTATGTTTTTGTCGAGACCACAGAAAAAGGACGAGAACTGATGCAGAAAGAGATGTTCCACTGTCATAATCTGATCCAGCGGGTGAAAGAACGCATGGGAGAGGAAGATATGCACGATTTTCTGTATTATAACAAAAAGTTTTATTCGATACTGGAAGAAGAATATGCTAGACAGTGAAAGAAGGGGGCGTTGTAATATGCCCCCCTTCTTTCACTGTTTTTTTATCATTTTTTCAATTTCTTTCAATACATCAATCGTATATCCGGTATATTTTTGGATTTTATCTATCGGTTCATGATCTTCCAGCATCATCTGAGCTAATAACAGATTTTTTTGCTCAATTCCTTGTTTTATTCCTTGCTCTTTTCCATATTCGATTCCCTGCTCAATTCCCATCTCAACCAATCCTTCACTCAGATTACACATTGTTCGCACCTCGCTTTCTAATTCTTCGGTCATTGCAATATGATATTGTTCCTGCAATTTTTGCTTCTTTTCTTCCGGGGATATGGTCGGCGAAAACAAGACATTCAACAGATTTAGAATCTCAGGCTCTCCATCCTTGTTTGTATCCCCCAGATTCAATATGATTACTTCCATCATATCATAATCATCGGACTGTGTACAGGATGTTCCAATTATGGTTTCTTCCACTGTATGGTACCGGAATATTCCATTCTTTCGCTTCTTTGCCGGGTCAGGACAAATCCGGATACTATATACTTTCTCCAATTTACCATACTGTTCCGATATCATTCGCCCACAGTAGTAGAATCCTCGTTTTACAATCGGATATCCCGGATGATCATCCAGCTGAATCTCCAGATTGATGATGATCCGGATAGGTTCTTTCCCTTCCGGTAATATCGCTCCAAAACGCACATCATAGTATACGGTCTGTTCTTTGATCGAGTTCGCTTCTGTATTCTGTTCGTCTATGCGCTGATTTCCATTCAAAATCTCATTGACATTCTTCTCGTCCTGATGTACTGCATGCGTCGAAATCTCTGCAGCTTCCGGAAGGCAATTATCATATATAAAAGGAACTGTGTATTGGGAAAATTCTTTTGTACAACATTTTAAGATCCAGGCGATTATCGCCCGAAAAGAAAGGATTTTTTTCGCTTAACATATTTTCCAATTGACAGAGATGTAAATTTTTGTCAATTAATGAT
>JALERO010000125.1 GCA_022764265.1 Eubacterium sp.
TCTTCTCTAAAGTAATTTGTTCCGAGACTTTCCGGAGGCTGATTCTCTCTCTTATTTCTCATACTGGTTAATACCAAAACAACCAGGGTAACAATATACGGAAGCATCTTATAAAGTTCCTTTAATTCCATATGGTCCATACCTGTTGGAATATACAGATATAAAATGTATAAACCACCAAAAAGGAAAGAGGAAAGAATACCCACATCCGGTTTCCAGATTGTAAAGATAACAAGAGCGATTGCAAGCCATCCTCTGTCTCCAAATGCATCGTTTGACCATACACCACAAGCATAGTCCATCACATAGTACAATCCACCGAGACCGGCGATCATACTGCCGACAATCGTTGCGACATATTTGTATACCGTGACATTTATTCCGGCTGCATCAGCTGTTGCCGGATCTTCTCCTACAGAACGAAGATGAAGTCCCACTCTTGTATGCTTAAAAAGATAGGAAGCATACAGTGAAATAATAATCGCAACATATGCTAAAAATCCATAAGAAAGAAAAATCTTACCAAACCAGCCGGTTGAAGATGCCCACGGTAAAACCTTACTGAAATATGCAGAAGTTCTTGAAAGCGCAATGGAAGGAACATCTGCGTTCGCAAGCTTAATAAGGGAACCTCCGAAGAAATTTCCGATACCGATACCGAAGGTTGACATTGCAAGACCGATGACATTCTGATTGGCTCGCAGCGAAACTGTGAGGAAACAATAAAGGAGTCCCATAAGGGCAGATCCTAATAAAGAACAAAGAAGAGGTATCATGATTGCAAGAAAACCATTCAACTCACCAGTCGTGGACTGCTCGTAGAAAAAAGAGCCGATTACTCCGCTGATAGCACCAACATACATAACGCCGGGAATTCCCAGATTCAGGTTTCCGGATTTCTCTGTAATTGTTTCTCCTGTACTACCAAACAAAAGAGGAATACCCTGTTGCACTGCTCGGGGTATAAAAGCAATTAAATCAATCATTTATTTTTCCTCCTTTCCCTTTTTTCGAAACGAAAGCTTATATCGAATAAAGAACTCACATCCAATAATGCAGAACAATAATACTCCGGTAAGAATATCTGCGAAAGACTGATTCAAACCAAAGGCTGTGGATATTTCACTGGCTCCTCGATCCATGAACACAATCAGGAAGCTGGTAGCAACCATGGTAATTGGATTGAATTTTGCTAACCAGGAAACCATAACCGCAGTAAAGCCTTGTCCATCCGCAATCGTAGTGGTAATCGTATGATTGACTCCACCTACCAGAAGCATACCTGCGATTCCGCAAAGCGCTCCTGAAAGAAGCATTGTTCTGATAATAACTTTCTCAACCTTGATACCAACATATCTGGCTGTATTTTTACTTTCTCCAACGACGGAGATTTCATAACCGTGCTTCGTATACTTCTGATAAATATATATAAATACTGTAATGACGATTGCTACTATAATGGTAAGCCAATACTTATTTCCGATTTCCGGAAGCCAACCTATATTCGTATCCTGATTGATAATACCTATTTTTCCGGATCCCTTTGGCACTTCCCAGACAATAATGAAAAATGCAACTAACTGTATGGCAATGTAGTTCATCATCAAAGTGGAAAGCGTCTCATTTGTATTCCATTTTGCCTTGAAAAATGCCGGAATAAATCCCCAGAGCGCACCGGCTGCCATGGAAGTAATTATCATAAGTACAATAACAACTGCATTTGGAAATACATTCTTAAAACATATCATACATACTGCAGAAGCAAGTCCACCAATCATCACCTGGCCTTCACCGCCAATATTCCAAAACTTCATACGAAAGGCTGGTGTAAGAGCCAGAGAAATAATCAACAAAATTGAAATATTCTGCAAAGTAATCCACGTCTTTCTCGATGAACCAAATGCCCCCAGAAAAATTGATTTATATACAGCCAACGGATTATCACCTGTAAAAACCGTTGTAATAACAGCACACAGGATCAGCGCAAACACAATTGCGATTCCTCTGACAAGCCATTCCTGCTGTTTTTTCATCTCATCTCTTTTGACTACATGAAAAAGAGGTTCTTTCAGCGTTGATTTATTCACTTTGTTTTCCTCCCTTCTTTGTCATTAGTAATCCAACCTGATTTTTATCTATATTTCTTGCATCAACGATGCCACTGACTTCACCGTCACAAAGTACAAGAATCCGGTCTGAAAGTTCAAGAAGAATATCCAGATCCTCACCAACAAAAATAACTGCGGTTCCCTGTTCTTTTTGTTTATTAATCAGGTCATAAATTGTATAAGATGAATTGATGTCCAGTCCTCTTACCGCATATGCTGTCATTAATACTCTCGGATTGGAAGCAATTTCCCTTCCAACTAAAACCTTCTGAACATTACCACCGGAAAGCCGTCTAACCGGTGTATCAATACCGGGAGTTACAACATGTAAGTTATCGACAACAGACTTGGCCAATTTTCTTGGTTTTTTTCTATCCGTAAAAAATTTTGATTTTCCACTTCTGAACGAACGAAGCATCATATTATCTGCAAGATCCATATTTCCGACAAGCCCCATTCCCAGACGATCCTCCGGTACAAAGAAAAGAGAAACACCCATCTCATTGATTTCTCTTGGGTCTTTGCCTACCAGACTGACAGGAGCAGCCGCATCATCTGAATAACTTATATTGCCGGATTCGATTTTCTGTAATCCGGCTATAGACTCAAGCAATTCCTTCTGACCGCATCCGGAAATACCTGCTATACCAAGCACCTCTCCACTATTTGCTGTAAAGCTGACGTCCTTAAGCTTGCGAACGCCATCCTTGTCAACGACATTAAGCCCTTCCACCACAATTCTAGGTTTCACATTTACCGGTTCTTTTCTTTCAATATCCAATTTCACGGAGCGACCAACCATCATTTCTGTCATATCCTGCTCATTGGATTCAGCGGTAATCATATCACCAATAAATTCGCCCTTACGAAGAATTGCAACTCTGTCAGAAATTTCCTTCACCTCATGGAGCTTATGGGTAATGATAATAATCGATTTTCCATCCGCCTTCATATTTCTCATAACAGCAAAAAGCTTTTCTGTTTCCTGAGGAGTAAGAACAGCAGTAGGTTCATCCAGTATCAGAATATCTGCGCCTCTAAATAATACCTTTACAATCTCTACTGTCTGTTTTTCAGAAACGGACATATCATATATTTTTTTATTTGGGTCTACATCAAATCCATACTTTTCGCAAATCTTATTGATTTTTTCTTCTGCGTCCTTGATATTGAGTTTCCCTTTCAAACCAAGAACAATATTTTCTGCGGAAGTCAGAACATCAATAAGCTTAAAATGCTGATGAACCATTCCGATTTTCAAGTCAAATGCATCTTTTGGCGAACGAATTAATACTTCTTTTCCATTCACAAAAATCTGTCCATGATCCGGATAGTAAATGCCGGCTAACATATTCATTAATGTTGTTTTACCACTGCCATTTTCTCCAAGTAAAGAGAGTATTTCGCCTTTATAAATATCCAGATTTACATCTTTATTTGCAATTACACTGCCAAATGTTTTCGTTACGCCGCGAAAAGATACCGCTACTTCACTCATATTTACCCCTCCTTATGAGCTATTCTTTTTCTTTTATAAAAATGATTTCTTTTTACAAAAGAAAAAGGGCGGCGAAGCAGCCGCCCTTAGCATCAACCCTTAGTTTCTCTCTTTTGCAATTAGTATGCAGAATCAAGAAGTGTGATACCATCAATCTGCACATCAAAGAATGGTGCAGATCTAAATCCTTCACCAGATTCATCAAAGTAGCCATCGACAATTACCTCATGGTCTGGTGTGTAGTCTGGATCTGAGTCAACGTCAGCTTCATAGGAATCAAGTGTCTTTCCACCTACTGTAAATGTAGTTGTATCAAATACATGAAGAGTACCGTCCATAAGTTCAGCCTTCGCTGCTTCAATTGCTTCAGCAGTTCCCTCTGCTGCAGCAGAACCTAAATCTGTAAGTTCAACAGATCCTGTTGAGAAATCTCCTGTGTAATCTGTTGCGATATCCTCACCCTTTGTTACACAGTCGATAATATATGTAAAATATGGAACCCAGTTAATTTTTGAAGAAACAATAAATGTGTTTGGACAAGCAGATTCTGTTGATCCGTTGTAAGAAACATCAGGAACACCAGCTGTCTCACATGCTGTAGGAGCACCCATGGAATCCGCATGCTGTGAAATTAATACACATCCTTTAGAAATCAGAGTGTTAGCTGCTTCTTTTTCCGCTGTCTCATCATACCAGGAACCGGTAAATGTAACTTCCATTGTTACAGAAGGACAAACAGAACGAGCTCCTAAGAAGAAAGAAGTATATCCTGAAATAACCTCTGCATATGTAAATGCACCAACATAACCGATCTTAGCTTCCTCTGCAGTGATATCACCAGCTTCAATCATCTCATTCAGTTTGTATCCTGCTGCGATACCTGCTAAATAACGTCCTTCGTAAATTTTAGCAAATGCATTGTGGAAGTTTGGAACACCAGCTGTATGAGCCTGAGTACCGGTAGCGTGGCAGAACTCTACATCAGGGAATTCCTTTGCAGCCTCAATAAGGTAATCCTCATGACCAAAGGAATCTGCAAATACGATTCCACATCCGGCATCCGCTAATTCACAAGCGGCATCATAACATTCCTGACCTTCCGGAATATTTGTTTTAAGCACATATTCAACACCGGCTGCCTCACATGCTTCCTTAGCCGCATTGATGAAGTTCAAATCATATGTTGAATTTTCATCATGTAAGAAAATGAATCCAACCTTTAAATCAGAAGCAGCTACTTCTTCTTTCGCTGTTGTAGCTCCTTCTTTGGCTCCATCTGTGGAACTGCCACATGCAACCAGTGTCAACATCATTGCAGCTGCCATGATAACTGCAACTAATTTCTTCAGCTTTTTCATACGTTTCATCCTCCTGTTTTTTTGAAAGTTGATTATCAAATGGGATATGCCATTGATAAACAAAAAGAGGCGTAGAGGTAAAATCTGCTCTATGCCTTTGTAAAAAAACTTCTAATTACTAGTGTATCGTAGCACTTCATTTTTATAAATGCAATACTATTTTTCTTTTTTCGAGAAAAAAATTTGCCAAACTACAATCTCACGGCTCTGTTCTTGCAAATCAGGTTAAAAGATTCCTACGAATTCACTCGATGTAGACAACACACAACTTCCGTATGAACAGTCAAAGGGAATTGATCAACAGGCTGGATTTCTTTCACCCGGTATCCTTTTGAGATGAGGTAAGCCAGATCTCGTTTCAAAGTTTCCGGATTACAGGATACATAGACTACCTTTTTCGGTGCCAGTTTCAGCAGGGAGTCCATGAATTTTTTATCGCTTCCGGAGCGGGGCGGATCCATGAAGACCACGTCGGCTTTTTGTTTGCGTGCCGCCATCTGTACCATGAAGTCACCGGCATCAGCTTTATAGAACCGGATATTTTTGATTTGATTGATTTTGGCATTGGAGATCGCATCCCGGACGGCTTCTCCGTTCAGTTCCACACTGATGACCTGCTTTGCGTGGTCGCTGGCGATCATGCCGATGGTGCCGATTCCGCTGTAGGCATCGATGACCGTCTCTTTTCCGG
>JALERO010000156.1 GCA_022764265.1 Eubacterium sp.
CAGATTCACATCCATGTTTCTATATATATCTTCATTATCCAGTGTCACATTTCCTGTTATTTTACATCCTTCCACCAGATCGTTCATTCTGTTTAATGATTTTAATAATGTAGATTTTCCGCATCCGGATGGTCCGATAAAGGCCGTGATTTCATTTTCATATATTTTTAATGACATATCTTTTAATGCATGAAACCCGCCATAGTATAAATCCAGATCTTCAATCATCATTTTTGTATTATTCAAAACGATTGTACTCCTTTTCTTTTTTCTATACCTTCTGAATCTTCTTTGCCAAATAAGAGGATAATGCATTAATAAGAATTACCAGAACAAGTAATACTACTGCCGTGGCATATGCCTGATTAACATGCAATCCTTCATTGGATAATACATACATATGAACCGCCAATGTTCTTCCTGATGAGAACAAATCACTCGGAATTGCCGCAACAGTACCGGCAGTATATATTAAAGCAGCAGTTTCTCCGACAATTCTTCCGGTTGCCAGAATGATACCGGATAAAATACCGGGAACTGCTGCCGGAAGGATAATTTTAAAAATGGTACGCAGCTTTCCGGCTCCCAGACCAAAGCTTCCTTCCCGGAAGGAATCCGGAACTGCCATCAATGCTTCCTCAGTGGTTCTAAGAATGACAGGCAGCACCATGATTGCCAGAGTACATCCGCCTGCCAGAATGGAAAATTTCCAGTGCAGCGCTGTTATAAAAAACAACATACCGAACAATCCATACACAATCGAGGGGATTCCGGTTAATGTCTCAGCGGTAATTCTTATTACTCTGACCAGTTTATTTCCTTTTCCCGCATATTCCACAAGATAAATTGCAGACCCGATACCGAATGGGATTGCGAGCAAAAGAGAGATTCCCGTCATAATAACGGTATTTATCATAGCCGGTACAACAGATACATTATCGGAGGTATAGATCCACGAAAACAAATCAGCATTCAGATAAGGTACGCCATTCACCAGAATATGCACAAGGAGAAAGGCCAGCGCTGCAATCGTAATTCCTGCTGCAAGAAGTACAAGGATCATCACAATCAGCGAGCCCGGCGTTCTTTTATAAGAAAGCAGCTTATCTTTTAATGATTGCCTGTTTATTGCCTCTTTATTTTCCGGAACAATTCCATTCATATTTTCCACATTTTCAATCTGATCGAATACTGCCATCCGCTTTACGTCCTTTCTCCGCGCATTTTCACCACGGAAAATGCCAGGTTAATGATAAGAATAAATGCAAAAAGAACCACGCCGGTTGCAATCAACGCTTCTCTGTGAAGCCCTTCCGCATAGCCCATTTCAATGACGATATTTGCGGTTAAGGTTCGAATACCCTGTAAAATGCCCTGAGGCATTCTTGCCTGATTTCCTGCAACCATAATCACTGCCATGGTTTCACCGATCGCCCGGCCAATACCAAGAATCACACCTGCCAGAATACCGGATTTTGCAGCAGGAAGAATGGCACAAAAAACACTTCTTTCATGGGTTGCCCCCAGTGCGAGGGAACCTTCATAATAACTGTCCGGAACAGCGCGAATGGAGGCTTCGGACTGACTGATTATAGTAGGAAGAATCATCATACCCAGAAGGATGGAGGCGGATAAAATACTGCTTCCGTTTCCGCCAATACTGCTTCTCACAAAAGGTACAATAACCACCATACCGAAAAATCCGTATACAACTGACGGAATTCCTGCCAGAAGCTCCACTGCCGGTTTGACAATTTTGTATATGCCCGCCGGACAATATCTTGCCATAAAAACTGCGGTCAGAAGTCCGATCGGAACACCAATTATAATTGCCCCCGCTGTTACATAGATACTTCCCAGGATCATCGGGAAAATACCATAAATATCATTCCCCGGTCTCCACTCTTTTCCCAAAAGGAAATCGGCAAAGCCGATTTCCTTCATAGCCGGAACACCATTGGCAAACAAGAACACACAAATCAATGCTACAGCGAGAATAGAAACACAGGCAGCGAGGAGGAATACAATTTCCATTATTTTTTCTTTGTATTTTGCCATGTGTTCATTCTCCTTATTCTGCCAGATCTCCCCAGCTTGTTGTCTCACCAGTGAACACGCTCTTAACCTGTTCGGATGTCAGTGCATCTACAGTATTGTCATTGTTTACGATGACAGCGATACCATCCTGTGCGATCATTGTGCTTGTAACACCCTGAGCTGCTTCATCATCTTTCAAATCTCTGGATGCCATTCCGATATCATAAGTTCCTTCTACTGCGGAAGAAACACCAGTTGTACTGTCTGTTGTCTGAAGTTCAATTTCAGCGTTTGGATTTACTGCACTGTATGCTTCGATCAGTTTTTCCATCACAGGAGAAACGGAAGAGGATCCGCCGACAACAATCTTTCCTTCTGAATTATCAGAAGTATACGCTTCATCAGATACTGCGATATAACCATTGTCTGTTACCACTGCCTGACCGTCTGCGCTCATGATATAATTCATAAAATCCTTTGCAACCGGCGTCAGAGAATCTTCTTTTACAACTACGTTAAATGGTCTTACGATTCCGTATGTACCGTTTTCTACATTTTCCACAGATGCTTCTGCGCCGTCAATGCTGACTGCCTTTACGGTATCATTTAAAGAACCGAGGGAAATATAACCGATGGCATTTACATCATTTGCTACCGAAGACATCATAACGGATGTACTGTTTGTGATGCTGGCGTCTGTTGTGGTCATATCCACTTTCTCGCCGCTTTCATTTTCTTCTTCGATTCCGAACAGTTCGATGAATGCACCTCTTGTTCCGGAACCGTCCTCTCTGGATAAAACAGAAATTGCTGCGGAGGAATCACCGGATGCGGAGCCGTCATCTGATGCCTGGTTGTTTCCGCCACAACCTGCGAGGCAAGCTACTGATAATGCTACTACTAATGCTGAACCAAAAAATTTTCTCATAACCATATTCCTTCCTTTTTGAATCTTTTCTTTTTTATTTGTTTAAGCCTTTTTCTGACTTCCACCATAGATTAGCCCTCTCATGTAAAGTCCAAAACCTTTTTTATGTAAAATCCAAGAAAATTTTTTGTGCATTGGCGTAGGTGGCTCATAAAACAATTCCTGAAAATTTAATTTTCTCCCACTTATTCTTCATAAGTGCTATTATATATTTACTCCAATCCCTTTTGAGACTTGGAGCCAGCAATAAACAATCATTCATTTCATACAGAAAGGATCCAATAAAATGGAAAAAAGCAGATTAGAAAAACAGTTTGATTTCTGCCGTGAGATTGACAAAGAGAAATTTATCGGACGGCAGACTTATCTCTCCGACGCAAGCAGAAAGGAAAATGATTCCGAACATGCCTGGCATATGGCTATCATGACATTGATTCTCAGCGAGTATGCCAATGAGGATATTGACATATTAAAAACCATCTCCATGCTGCTGATTCACGATCTGGTAGAAATCGATGCCGGAGATACCTACGCTTACGATGAGGACGGCAAAAAAACACAGCATGCCAGAGAAATTGCGGCCGCTGAACGTATCTTTGGACTTCTTCCAGAAGATCAGGGTACAAAATTCCGGGCTTTATGGGACGAATTTGAATCCGGCAATACTCCTGAATCACGATTTGCCCGCACCATGGATCGGGTTCAGCCTATGATGCTCAATGCCGCCAGCGAGGGAAAGAGCTGGAAAGAACATGGGGTTCATTTATCCCAGATTCTGAGCCGAAACGAAACGACCAAGGATGGTTCTGCCACCCTCTGGGAATATGCTCTGCACAATTTCATCGAACCTCATGTAGAAAAGAGTTGTATTAAAAACGATTGACAGGTATGCTCCCGGATTGTATAATTTATTTATTACACACGTAAGATTAAGGGAGTGATTCTTTGAAAACTTTACCTCAGATATCAGAAGCAGAATATGAAGTCATGCGAATTGTGTGGAAGTACACACCGATCAACACCAATGAGGTGACTGATAAATTAACCAAAACCACCGAATGGAGTCCGAAAACCATCCACACATTATTAAAACGCCTGGTGAACAAGGGCGCTCTCACCTACGAAAAAGAGGGGCGGATCTTTGTTTATACTCCTCTGGTTCAGGAAGAGGAGTACATTAACGAGCAAAGTACTTCTTTTTTGAATCGATTCTTTTCCGGCAACGTAACTTCCATGCTCTCCTCTTTTTTGGATCATGATCAGTTATCTCCATCGGAAATCAATGAATTGCGCTCACTTCTCTCCGAAAAAGCTCAGAAGGAGGAACGATCATGATGTCCTCCTTCTTTTTGTATTTTCTCATTTGTAATCTGTACATCAGCGGTATCATCCTTCTGTTGCTGACCATAAAGGCGGTATTACGCCGTCATCTGTCAGGCAAATTTCAATACCGGATATGGTTTCCGCTTTTTTTTGCATTACTCATTCCTTTTATACCGTTTCGCCGAATGGGACTCCTGCAATTCATCTCCCGATTTTGGACCGGAAATCTTTCTGATTTTGCCAAATCCGGACATGTCAGTCAATTGTCTGATGTTCCTTCTGTCGGAGCAGAAACCATTCAGGATTTCAGTATATCTGTAAGCCAGAAAACTTCTCCAAATATTTCTTCGTTTCTGGCAGGAATCTGGATTGCCGGGATGATCGTGGTGACGATTCTCATCCTGAAATCCGCCGCAAATATATATCAGATTCACAAATCCTCTTTGCCCTTAGAAAAAGGAACCTTGCTAAAACTGATCGAAGAGTGTAAAATCGAACAGCATATTTCAAGAAAAATTCCGGTGTACAGTTCTGCCTATCTGAAATCTCCGGCTCTGGTGGGATTTTTTCATCCTCGTATCTATCTTCCTCTATCCTTGCTTTCGGATTACAAGGATTCCGAGATGAGATTCATCCTGCTTCATGAATTACAGCATTATCGTCAGAAGGATTCTCTGATTAAATACGTGATCTGCTTTTTTTGTGTTCCTTACTGGCTTAATCCCCTTGTATGGTACAGCTTTCAGGTCATGCACAACGACTGTGAGGTTGCCTGTGATTTTTCTGTCATGAATCTTCTGGATACCAACAGTCACTATGACTACGGAAATACATTGCTGAATTATGCGGAAAAAATGACCTTTTCCCCTCTCTCCTTTGCCAGTGAAATGGGTGGAAGCAGCTCACTGATTCGGAAAAGAATTCTCAATATTGCTTCTTTCAGGCGGGAAACCTGGAAAAGCAAAGTGAAAAACTTTATTATTTTCGCAGTGACTGCCCTTCTGATTCTGGAATCTGCTTCCTTTTTCCCGGTACATGCTTCCGAGGAGATATCTTCTTTCCCGGATCCTGAAACAGTAAGCTATGAGAATTATGCCTCCTTCTTTCAGGAGTATGACGGTTCCTTCGTTTTGTATGATCTGGAAACCGACCGCTGGCAGATCTATAATAAGGAGCTGGCAGCCGAACGGTTTTCTCCAGATTCCACATATAAAATATACAGTGGTCTGATGGCTCTGGAAAATCATCTCATCACCCCAGAAGACTCTGAACGTATCTGGGATGGTCAGAATTATCCCTTTACCCAGTGGAACCGGAATCAGACTCTAACCTCTGCTCTCCAAAATTCTGTCAACTGGTATTTCCAATTTCTGGATCAAGAAGCCGGTTTGGATAATCTGGAGGCCTTCTATAAGAAAATCGGTTACGGAAATCAAAATCTTTCCGGTGGAATAGACTCTTACTGGTTGGAATCTTCTTTAAAAATATCTCCGTTGGAACAGGTGGATCTTCTGAAAAAGCTCTACACCAATGAATTCCATTTTCAGGAAGAAAATGTACAGGCTGTCCTCCGGGGTATGCGAATTTCCGATTCGGATTCCGGCATTCTGTACGGCAAAACCGGCACCGGAAATGTAAATGGTGAAAATATAAATGGATGGTTTATCGGCTATGTGACCGGTTCCGGCCATACCTGCTGTTTTGCGGTTCATATCCACAAACCGGAAACCACTTCCTCTTTCGGTGCCACAATGAATGCAAGCGGCGCTGCTGCCAGCGAAATTGCTCTAAAGATCCTGAGATCCCAAAACCTTTATTAATCCCTTCCGTGTACAACTGGGCTGCGCCGCCCTGTGGGATTCATCTGTGAGTAAGGCTCTAAAACCATGTCAGGGATTCCAAAATCTCTCTTGCAATTTTTGTGGCATTGGATGAAGCGTAACCATTGGCAATGCGTACGGCCATGGTGATCTTTGGATCATCAGCCGGCGCATAGCCGACAAACAGCGCATGATCCGGACGGGTTTTGGATTCCTGTGCCGTCCCTGTCTTTCCCGCCACTTTCACTTTCATATCCTTTAAATCTGAATTACTTTCAGCAAATTGCTCCATTCCTTTTTGTACGGTATCCCAAACAATATCCGACAGTTCAACCCGGCTTTCCAGCTCCGGTTCTTTTTCTATCACCGTTCCGTCTTCCCTCCGCACCCTTTCAATAAGAGATAAAGAAAAGCTGTCCCCTCTGGCAGCAAGCGTATTGACATATCTGGCCAGTTGTACTGTTGTGTAATTGTGGGTTCCCTGGCCAATGGCAGAAGGAATTCCATAGGCATCCGTCACATGGGGATCACTTTCTGTCAGCTCCAGTCCCGATTTTTTATCTAAATCAAATAACGAGGCATATTTTTGCAGATAGTACAACGCCTTTTTATCATCGTATTCCCGGCTGTTCTTTGTTCCCAGACGGTAAGAAATATCACACAGATAATCATTACAGGAATTTTTGATGGCAGAGGCTGCGTTCTTCACTTCCCCATGTCCTGCATGATTCCAGCAACGCAGACTTGGCTTCACCTTATCAAATATCCCATTACAATAGATGGAGGTATCCGGTGTGATGACCTTTTCCTCCAGACCTGCAATAATTGTGAGCGGCTTCAAAGTTGATCCCGGCGCCGTATTTTGCTGAGTGGCGCGATTATAGAGAGGCAATGATTTATCCCTCAGAAGCTGGCTGTAATACTCGCCATCGGTCTCACTGACCAACCGGTTACAATCATATCCCGGATAGCTGACACATGCCAGAACTTTCCCCGTTTTTTCCTCAAGAACCACAGCGGAGGCAGAACAGGGATCCAGCGCCAATTGTGCCGGTGTAATTTCCACATTCAGAATTTTTTTCTTCATAAAGGTAAATGAATCCATCGTTCCATCCATCAATGCCTTATAATCCGCTCCCTTTTTTGTTAAAATTTTCTGATCATACAGAAGTCTGCAAATCTCTTTGCCGCTCACCTCTCCATCTATAATCAGATATCGAAACAGCAGCTTTTCAAAATTCGAATTATCTTTCAATCTTCCTTTTATGATCCGGATTAAGACCTCCATGGATTCTTCCGATGTCATATAATTTTCTTCAAACTCATTCCGGCTTTCTTCAATTTCCCCCAAAGAACTTTCTTCTGACGAAAGGTCAATCCATCCTTTTACAATACAGGAATGCAAAAAATCCTTTGTGGAAATGCCGCCCTCCTTCCATTCAGTATAAGCAGAATCGTTCTGATCCATCTGTTCGTTTTTTAAAATTCCGGATTCCTCTACGAGAAAGTTCTCATAGCTCTTCATCTCTTTTGACAGATTGTCGTAAATCTTCTCTCCGTCAGTCAAATCTTCCTCTAAAGACTTCAGGGCTTCCTCTTTCTTTTTTTCGGCTTTCTTTGCAATTGCCTTTTCCAATTCAGTGGCATCTTTTTCCTGTAAATGTTCCAGATTCAAAATATCATTTTCTACAAAAGCAATATATACCTCTCCGATGGCAATTCGCACATCTGATCCATCCTGGATCTTTGTCCTGTCAAATTCATTTGCATTGATCAGATTATCTGCCAGAATTTTTGCTATGTTTTTTTCAAGAATCCCATAAACTTTTTCCTGCAAATCCATATCAATAGTAAGATAGACATCATTTCCTTTTACTGTTTGCTTTAATTGTGCAGCATTACCCACCTGCCGTCCCACGTTATCCACGGAAATCTGCGTTTCTCCATCGACACCCCGAAGCTCTTCTTCCATAAACCATTCTATTCCAGTCTTTCCCACAATGGAATCCGATGAATAATTCTCCGTTTCTCCTTCTTTCTGTCTCTTCGCAAGCTCCTCCTGTGAAATATTTCCCGTATAACCGATCACATGGGACAATGCCTCTCCGCCATGATATACCCTCTCCCAGTCTTCTTCGATGAAAATCCCGGAAAAGGAAGATCTATTTTCCAGAATGAAGGCAACGGTTTTTTCAGAAATATCTCTGGCAACTGTAATCGATTCATATTTCCGGTAAGCCTTTAAGGACAGCATATACCGGATACCGATGATATCCAGAAGTTCCTGATCTGAATAATGATCTTTTAACTGATATTTTTCCAGTTCTTCTTTGGAATATGTGCCATTTTTATCCTCATATATCGCATAACATTTCGCTCCTGCCATCCAGGACACCAATTCTTCTGCTGTCATTTGAGCCTGTTCCTCTGTCATATCCTCCGGATCTGCTTTTCCAAAAACATCGGCACGAAATCGTTTCAGCGCCGTTCCTTCTACTGTATATTCATATTTTCCAGACGCATTGATCTTTATTTTTAATTCATTATTGACCGATTCTCCATTTTCATAGAGACATTTCAAAACATGATAAATCGTGCTGTTCAATGACAGATGCCTGACACGACTGCTGTCATAAGTCTGATCATCGGACATGGTCAGAACATGAACCGAACGATTCTCCGCCAGAATCTTACCGTTACAGTCATAAATAGTTCCTCTGGTTCCCTTCTCCCTTATGGTTTTTGTCACCTTTAAATTAAAATTCCGGGTATACTTTTCCCCACCCGCAATCTGCAATACCCACAGCCGCTGAACCAGGATACCGAACAACATCAGAAAAAACACGGACAACATATGTATACGGGATATCTTTTTCCATATTTTTTTCATTGCATATCATCCTCAAACCAGCCATCCAGAATAGTCTTTGCTATTTTTACCACATACCCGCTGCCGCCTCTGTCCTTCACATCCTCCACCATGGTCATAAGAAGAATCGGTTTTTCGATATCGGAATCCGGGGTATATACGCCAAACCATCCAAGCTCTGTTCCGTTTTTATCTTCTTTATTCTGCTTGATTTCTGCTGTGCCTGTTTTTCCCGCCAACCAAATATCCTTGCGGTATATCCCATGACCGGTACCATGCTCTGAGCTAATCACCTGTGTCATAGCATCCAAAATCCGCTGTGCATGACCTGATTCATAAGCGGAAGGTATCCAGATTGCCGGCTCGGAAACATCTCCCATGAGTAATTTAGGCTTAAGTACATTTCCTTCATTGGCAAATCCTGTATACAGCGCCGCCATATGAATCGGATTGACCAAAACAGATCCCTGTCCGTATCCGCTGTCTGCCAACTGAATTTCTGACTGGATTCCATTCTCCCCGGCATATTGAGATTTCGCAAGGGATATTTCAAAGGGAATCTCTTTCCCAAATCCCAGCCTGTCCAATTCTCTTTCCAGATTTTCTTTCCCAATCCGTAACGCTGCTTTGGCAAAGAAAATATTATCGGAATAAATCATAGCGTTTTTCAACGTCACAGGTTCATATTCATGCAGGGTTGTTACATAATAATTTCCCCATCCGGCATCCTTCTGCCAACGCAGTCCTTCCGTTTCATAATTTTTTTCCGGATCAATGGCTCCCGTCCTCAATCCAATTGCCGCAACAATCGGCTTAAAAGAAGACCCCGGACACAGTTTCTGACGAAAACGATTATATAAAGGATTTCTCTCATCTTCATTCAGGGCTTTCCATTTATCCTCGCTCATTCCCAGAATGAAATCATTACTGTCATAAGAAGGCGTACTGAC
Source organism: Eubacterium sp. (assembly GCA_022764265.1). Classification (GTDB taxonomy): domain Bacteria; phylum Bacillota; class Clostridia; order Lachnospirales; family Lachnospiraceae; genus Anaerobutyricum. The sequence goes on from JALERO010000156.1 coordinate 9,928, forward strand.
CAGCGCCAGAACTTCTCCCGTATGAGGATTCATGGCAACTGTACAGCTTTTATCCTTCTGACAGATATCATAAATGGATTTCTGAAGAGAGGAATCAATGGTAAGAGAAATGTCCTGTCCATCTTTTTTATTTTTTTCAGCCAAAACCTTCTTCACCTGTCCATCTGCGTTTTCAATATAAATCCGACATCCATTCTGTCCCCGGAGCTCTTCTTCATATAAGCTTTCCACACCGGTTTTTCCAATCACGCTGTTCTCATCATATCCTTCACCGGAATGTTCCTCCAGATCCTCCGCAGTCACCTGCTGCACATATCCGACCAGATGCGAACCGGCTTCTCCCAGAGGATATTCTCTAATCTCCGTATCAGACAGCAACACACCTGAAATTGTAAGAAGCGCTTCTTTCACCTCTTTTTTATGCTTAATCTCCTCATCGGGATCCTCCATGAATTCTTCTTTCTGCGTTAACTTAGAAATAGTTTTTAAGGGAACAAAGGAATCCTCTTCCACCCAACCGGCATCCAGTTTTTTCTGAATGGCCTCAACAGACATCCCCAGCAGCTCCGCCAGTCTCTCAAGATCACCTCCTGAATCGTCATTCATCTTCCCGGGAACCAGGCCAACTGTATAAGCCGTTCCGACGTCAGCAAGCGCCAGTCCGTTTCTGTCCAGAATCTGTCCCCGCTGCGCTTTCTCCGTACTCACCTTTACCTTATCTTCCGCCGTCAGCTCCGGAAAAATCATGGAATCCTCCCAATCTGTCTTATACTGCCGCTCCTTCCAGTCAAATCGGAAAACCGTCTGATTTGAAAATGAAATCTCACCAGCCAGGGTATCCATCCTGACCTCGTAGGTTAAAATATGATCTCTTTTCTTTGTCTCTTCCCCTGTCACCTGAACTCTGATATTCTTCGCCTCAATCCCTTCATAAATATTCTGATTTCTTTTCAGAAATGCTTCCTTCCCAACTAAGGACTGACTGTCCTTTGTGAGTATTCCGTACATCTCTTCATAATCTCCCGTCGCAACACAGGCATAATACCTTTTAAGCCAGGTTTCCGGTTCCGGAGAGAATACTGCAAAATCTCTCCTCCACAGAAAAACCAACAGCAAAACAAGAACAAGGATGATTCCCGCAATTCCCCGTCGAACTCTCTTTTTATGTTTCTTCTTCATTGTCTCCTCCTGTTCCGGCACATTTCAATCTATGCCCTGTACATAAATATTCGTGCAGCAAGCCGATTTGTACAAATACATTCCTTTCTGACCATAACCATCAACAGTATGTATCCTGTAATATTACAATTGTAGTATTTTAGGTTAAAAAATATATCCTGCTTCTATTGCCGGATATCTCTTTCCTGTATATTACAATTGTAAGATAAAAATGTCAATCTTTTTCTTGACATTTTCAGCAGAATCTACTTACTTTGGCTGTAATTGCAGCACTTGTACTGCTGAAAAAGCGCACTTATCTAAGCCTCCTGTCTTAGACAAAAGACCGATCTGATGTGTATTTTGAAATTTTAAAAACTATGCTGTCTTTTTCCATTCAAACAGGTGCTGCCCTGTCTTGTCATTTTGAATCTTATTATGAAGCTTGTTTATATTATGGGCGATCGCCAGTATCACACTCTGGGCAGTCACATTGTCCATGTCCCGGTATGTGTACCGCCGGAATGCCATGTCTGCCTTTACATCCGCAAACGAGCCTTCTACCTGGATACTGCGGTTCATACTCAGCTGTGTCCCATACTCACTGGTGATCTGTTCCAGGTCTTTCCTCCTTTTTTCTTTCATCGTTTTGGAAACATAAAGCCTTTTTACTCTTTCTTCCATTGGGATCTTGCTGTTATTCCCTTTGTAATGTATTCGGAATCCACACCATGCTGAAGGTTATAAGCTGGTTTGAGTTGCCCGTTCTGCATATGGTCTTCTTTCATCCTCATAAAAGTAGCATCCGGATCTGTTTTGGAATAACTGTTCCTGTCACCACAGAGGTGGATCTTCTTCGTATATTCCTTTAGTTTTTCCATGTATTCTTCCAATGTTTCAATGGATTTTTGGATCTGACTTTTTCTTTTTCCGATCCCATGGACAAACACGATCCCTTCTTCCTCTTTGATCTTGTAGAGTCTTTTCCGGATTTTTTTCAGGGTTCTCAGACCGAATTTCTTTCCGTTGAAAATGAAACGGATCCCATAGAGTATCTCGCATTCTTCCACAAAGACTGCGATCTTTTGGCAAAGCCTCTGCTGATGTTTTGTCACTGCTTTCTTCCATACAAATGTATACCGGTTTGCTGCAGATTCAATTTTTGTCCCGTCAATAAAGATATGGATCCCGGATATCTCACCGAGGCTGTAGAGCATTTCCGTCACTTCGGCTAATGTCTTTTTAGAACACTGGGATAAATGAAGGGAGAGGAACCTGGCAATGGTTGCATGGTCAGGTGCAGGTTTTCCTTCTAACAGATACATGAAATTGATATCCCTCCTGCAGGAAGCTTCAATATCCCTGCTGGAATAGATATGGTTCATGGCAGCGTAGATCACGATCTTGAACATCTGACGCGGTGTCACCTGCTCTTTTTTGATCTTGCCGTAAGACCGGTACAGATCAGTCAGTTCCAGCTCCTCCACAAACGCACTTAACAGGCGGA
>JALERO010000230.1 GCA_022764265.1 Eubacterium sp.
ACCACCTAAGTTTTTCTCTAATTTTTCCTGCTGTTTTTTCAGCTCGATAACTTCTTTCTTAGGAAGTACGTCAAATGTTCCGTCTTCTGCCATTGCTTCAATTTTCTTTAACTGAGCAACACGGCTCTGGATTGTTTTGAAGTTTGTAAGCATACCACCTAACCATCTCTGGTTTACGTAGTACATTCCACATCTTTCAGCCTCGTTCTTGATAGAATCCTGTGCCTGTTTCTTTGTTCCAACGAAAAGAATCTTTCCTCCGTCTGCTACACAGTCTCTGATTGCGTTGTAAGCTTCGTCTACCTTACCTACAGATTTCTGTAAGTCGATGATGTAGATGCCGTTACGCTCTGTGTAGATGTAAGGAGCCATCTTAGGGTTCCATCTTCTTGTCTGATGTCCGAAATGAACACCTGCTTCGAGTAACTGTTTCATTGAAATTACACTCATGTCAAATCTCCTTTTTTGTTTGTCGTCCGTTGTCTTCACATTCCTCAGCCACCTTTCGGCACACCGACCGACAGAATCCGACAACGTGAGTTTTATTTTACCGAAGGTAGTATATCACAGATACACTCCTCTGGCAAGAATTTTCTTTTTATATTCAAAAACTTTTTAAAGTGACTGGTAATAGGATTTTACTTTCTGTGCCATAGCTTTTCTTCTTGCCGCAAGTATCTCCTCTACATTTCCGGCATCAGCCTCAAAAATGCTTTCCGGAATGTCATTGGCAAGGAGGGAAGCTTTGATTTCTTCTGAAGAGAGAAGCTGCTCCAGGTTCTCTTTATATTCCTGCGGAGTTTTTTTACGCAGGACAGCTTTCACATCTTTGGAAATATAAGTGATATTGGCAACCTGTCCGTATACTTCTCTTGTTTTAAATCCACATTTCTCCAAATAGGCCTTTGGCAAAATCTGATAGGACTCTGCTTTGCCTCGATAAATATCCTTTAACTTTTCTTCCTTGCTGTAGAGGGAAAGTGTTCCGGATGCACACTGCGCTGCCAGGTATGCAAAATATGGAGCCGTACGGAAGTTTGTGGATGAGAATTTCTCCGGAAGCACTCCGTCGAAAAATTCTTCATTCAATCGAAGTTCTTCAATCTGTTTCAGGTAACTCTCAAATCCTGCTTCCTTGATTTCTTTGTAGTCTCTTACCACAACACTGTCCGGAGAGCTCTGATAATGACCTGTGATCAGACACATGGTCATCCATCTTCCAATCAGGGAAGACTTCTTTTCTTCCGGAATACCTTCGAAATCCATCATTAGATACATGGCATAGCAATAATTTAATATAGACTGAGAATATAACAGTCTTTCGCAACCATATCCGGCTTTTTCCAGAGCAGTCAGGAAACCTTTAAAATTTTTCTCACTGGTGAAGGCTTTCACGCCGGCCCCCAGTTTATCAAAGGATTCTTTGGAAAGTTTTTTGGAAATATCTCCTTTATCCGATACTTTGCCGGAAAGCAGGTGAACCAGATCACCAATTTTGCTTCTTCCGAAGCAGGCAATCAGTACAACCTTTAATACATCTGCATAGGATGGCATATACAAGAAGGATTTTTCTCCAGCCAGCCATGGTAATGTCTGACCGTATTCTGTCTTCAGAAATTCGGCTTCATTCTCTTTTAGAATATTAATGAACGATGGCTCTTTGATCAGGTGACAGAAATAATCGATGCAGTTTCGAATCAGATCACCGTCATACTGTTCATTGACTGAAATTTTTGACATAACAAAATCTTCCTGATTCAACGGTTTTCCCTGAAGGTTGATTCGGATGAAAATTTCAGAAACAATGTCAATATCAAGGAGGAAGGATAACTCGATGATTCCGACCTGATGCTTTGTGATTCCTCTTAACTGATCAACGGCTTCTTCCAGTTTTGTGGTATCCAAATCAGGATTTTTCTCTTTATATTCTTTTTCGAACTTGCGGAAGGAAAAATCTCTCTGGAAAAAGATAGAAATATCCGGAATCCATTCCGGCTTACTCTCAAAGAAAGCATCGCTTACTGCGAAGCGTTCCTCTCCACTTTCTGCCAGCGGATAAAATGCAATTTTAATTCTGTGGGATTTGTACTGATCGTCCAGTACTTCCCGTCCCATGAGGGCTGCCATCATGGCTGTCACTCTCTGCTGTCCATCGATAAGGATTTTTTTCGTTCCACCTTTGCCAAATCCACGGATTCTCACCTGAGAGTTCTGCCAGATAATTAAATATCCGATTGGATATCCCTCGTACAGAGAATCAATCAAATCTCTGACTTCCTTACCCTTCCAGACAAAAGGTCTCTGAATCTCCGGAATCGCAATCTGGGAGCTCTCCACATATCCTAAAATGTTATTTACTGTGTATTGGGTTATCTTATAGTTATCTGCCATCCTTCTTCTCCTTTATAGCATGAAACTAATGTTTCATTTTTTTTAGTTCATCAAATACCACATCGTTTAACACCTTGATATAAGTCCCTTTCATTCCTGAAGAACGGGACTCGATAACTCCCGCACTCTCAAATTTCCGCAGTGCATTCACGATAACCGATCTCGTAATTCCCACTCTGTCAGCAATCTTGCTGGCAACCAGAATGCCTTCTTCTCCGTCCAGTTCATCAAAAATATGTTGAATGGCTTCTAATTCCGAAAATGAAAGAGTTGAAATTGCTGATTTTACAATGGAAACCTTTCGAGTCTCCTCCGCATTTTCTTCGTTGACAGAGCGCATCATCTCAAGTCCTACAACAGTTGTTCCGTATTCTACCAGAATAATATCATCAATTTCGTAATGTTTTTCTTTCCGATACATAAATACGGTACCAAGTCTTTCTCCCGCAATATAAATCGGATTGATAATCGCTTGATAATTAGAAATATCTGAAAATTCAAAGCCCAGAGTCTCCAGGTTTACATTCTCCTTTGTAGATAAAACTCCAAGGATTCTCTCATTCAATAACGGGTCAATGTATCCCCCAACTTCATTATTGATCAGCTCATCGATCGTATCAATATCCGGGCGATTTTTTATTCCCAGTACCTTTCCTTTTTTACTGATTACCAGAATATTTGATAAAAGGATCTCACTGAGGACCTCACAGATATCGTTAAATACTACTTTGTGAGAATTATTATTGTGTAGTAATTTGTTTATTTTTCTTGTTTTATCAAGCAATTGGACACTCATAGAAACCTCCGTATTATTAACTGACAATTCATTATCAAATTTGATTTTAACACATTCGCCAAACAATAACAACGGTATTTAGCTAATATTTAGGCTACTTTTTTAAATTAATTTACAAATAAACACAATTCAAATAATTTCCTACACAACAAAAATACCGGACACCAAAAAAGTATCTGATATCCGGTATTCTTCCTTATTAATTTAAACTTATTCGTTTTTCATATCTGTTACGTATCCGCATTCTTCATTGGTACATACAAGCTTTTTGCCTTTCTCTACCATGAGACTTCCACATTCCTTACACGCAATTTGGGATGGTTTCTGCCAGCTCATAAAATCGCATTCCGGATTGCTGATACATCCATAATACTTTCGTCCCTTTTTCGTCTTTTTCAGGACAATATCTTTGCCACATTTCGGACAGGCCACACCAATCTTTTCGTAATACGGCATGGTATGTTTGCATTCCGGGAATCCCGGACATGCCAGAAACTTTCCATGCGGTCCATACTTAATCACCATATTGCGACCACATTCCTCACAGATCTCATCGCTGACTTCATCTGCTATTTTCACTTCTGCCAGCTGTTCTTCTGCAGCCTTCACGGCCTCCTCCATATCAGGATAAAAGTTTTCGACAATTGTTTTCCATTTCACCTTGCCCTCTTCCACTCCATCTAAAAGGGATTCCATGTTAGCCGTAAAATTAACATTTACAATTGACGGGAAGCCTGTCACGATCATATCACTGACTGCCTCTCCCAGCTCGGTCATATACAAATTCTTGTTTTCCTTAACAATATATCTTCTACCCAGCAATGTTGTGATAATAGGGGCATAGGTACTAGGACGACCGATTCCCAGTTCTTCCAGTGCCTTTACAAGACTGGCTTCTGTAAAATGAGCCGGCGGCTGTGTGAAATGCTGTGTCGGCCTTAACTCTGTCAGCTTAATTTCAGATTCTTCGCTTAATTTCTTCAAAGATGCATTAATTGTAGATTTCTCCGAGTCACATTGATAAACCGTCATAAAACCATCAAATTTTAGTCTGGTTCCGGAAATATTAAAACGATAATCTCCTGCACCAATTTTCACTGATATGGTTTCATAAACCGCTTCTACCATACGACTTGCCAGAAATCTTGTCCAGATCAGATTATATAAGCGATACAAATCTCTGGACAGCTCATTCTTAATGCTTTCCGGGGAAAGTGAACTGTCTGTCGGACGAATTGCTTCGTGGGCATCCTGAATCTTACCACTAGCAACTTTTTTCGCATAGCCGTTACCCACAAAGTCATCTCCATATTGTTCTTTTATATATTGCCTGCACTGAGCATCTGCCTCTTCAGATATTCGGGTGGAATCTGTTCTCAGGTAAGTAATCAGACCAATAGTTCCTCTTCCTTTCACAGCCACACCTTCATACAGTTCCTGAGCCAGACGCATCGTCTTCTGAGTTGACATGTTAAGCTTCTTTGAAGCTTCCTGCTGTAACGTACTGGTGGTAAAAGGCAACGGCGGCTTTTTCTTTCTCTCACCCTTTTTTATGCTGAGAATTTCGAAAGGCTGATTCTTCACTTTCTCCATGATGGCATCGACGTCTTCTCTGTTCTTTAACTCGATCTTCCCATTTTTATCGCCGACAAAATGGGCTTCCAGCGGTTTTTTCGAACCATCCACCGTCAAATCTGCATCCAGCGTCCAATATTCGTTTGGTATAAATTCGTTAATCTCTGTTTCTCTGTCATTGATGATACGCAAAGCAACCGATTGTACTCTTCCTGCACTCAAGCCTCTTTTTATTTTTGACCAGAGAATCGGGCTAATCTTATATCCAACGATTCGGTCTAACACTCTTCTCGCCTGCTGTGCATCCACCAGATTCATATCGATATCACGGGAATTCTTAATTGATTTCTTCACTGCATCCTTTGTGATCTCGTTAAAGGTGATTCTGCTGCAATCTTTATCTTCCAGCTTCAATGCATGATAAAGATGCCACGAAATCGCTTCTCCTTCCCGGTCAGGGTCAGTGGCAAGATAAACTTTATCTGCTTTCTTCACTTCTTTTCGAAGCTGCGCAAGAATCTCTCCCTTTCCTCGAATTGTAATGTACTTCGGTTCAAAATCATTATCAAAATCGATTCCCATTGTACTTTTCGGCAAATCACGAACATGTCCGTTTGATGCAACTACCTTATATGTTTTTCCTAAAAACTTCTGGATTGTCTTTGCCTTTGCAGGTGATTCCACAATCACTAATTTGGTTGACATTTCCAAATACACTCCCAACTTCTATAGCATAACAGAAACTTCTCTGATTATTATTATCATTCTTCAAAACAATTATCAATCATACACCATTTCATTATCCTTAGCAAGAAAAAAATTATAAAAATATTTTTAGATAAGTATTTTGATTTGGCTGATAAATCCATCCAAGTAGTTCCATTTCAAATAAAATATGCTGTAATGTCCGGATATTATACCCACTTTCCTGCAAAAGCATATCAAAATTTTTGGGAATCACCTCGTCTAATAATCCATAGATATTTTTTTGTTCGGGGGAATGAAATTCTGGTTCTATACTTCCATGAAATTCTTTTCCATTCACTCTCTGTTCCGAAATCAAAGAACCTTTATTACCTTTTTCTTTTAAAATATGAAGAATCTCTTCCGGTGTCTGGACCAGATATGCTCCCTGAGCAATGAGGCGATTGCACCCCACACTCATGGGATCTGTAATCCGCCCCGGCAAAGAGAACACATCTTTCCCCTGTTCCAAGGCTTGATCGACCGTGATAAGTGATCCGCTGGATTCTCCTGCTTCCACGACCATTATTCCATCCGACATTCCACTGATCAGGCGATTTCTGGCCGGGAATAATCCTGAATAATTTTCTACCCCCATATTATATTCTGATAAAACGCCGCCTCGCTCATACATTTCCATATACAAGTTAAAATTCTCTCTCGGATAAATAGTATCTATCCCTCCGCCGAGAATTCCCATAGTATATCTCCCTGCTTGCAATGCCCCTCTATGACTTGCCGCATCAATTCCCGCTGCCAGCCCACTGATAATCTGAATTCCATTCTCTGCCAGAATTTTTGCGAAACGCTCTGCTGTTTTTCTTCCATATATAGTTGCATTTCTCGCACCAACCATTCCCAAAACAGGTTTGTTCTTCTCCGGCATTCTCCCGATGAGATATAGGCCATACGGAGGATCATAAATGTGTCGCAAAGCATCCGGATATTCGTCTGACTCCCAGTGAATAAAGCGAATCCTATTCTGTTCAAGTCTTTGCATTGACTCAATAATATTCTTTTTGTTGCGTGATTTTCTGAAAGACATCATCTGCTTCGGACCCAATACCTTCGAAACTTCCTTCTCTTCCCCATGATAAATGTGTTTCGGATGTCCAAATAAGCTTAATAATTTATTTCTGGTAACGTTTCCAATTCCTCGAATATTCACAAACCAATACCAATAAAAATCTCTTTCTTCTTCATTCATTTTCAGTCTGAATTCACCCCCGAATCATACGCCAAGTCTCACATGTTTTTTATTTCAAGAACGCCTCGGCGTTCTTGCTGCGAGATGCGCGTCATGCGTTAGCATGACAAATTTCAAATGCGCATCTCTGCAATCCGCCGGAGGCTTAACATTTCAGAAGGAGATTGTCACCCGCTACTGAAACTAGTTTATTTCCCATCGCTTAGCGCTCTACGCACTTGAAGCGGGAGACTTCTTCTGAAATGTTAAACTTAATGGCTCTGATCGTCCACAGTTCTGCGAAAAAGTAATGCCTCTTCCAAATGACATTGCAGAATCTGCTCTTCTTCTTCAAGATCTGCAATGGTTCTGGCTGTTTTTAAAACTCTATAATAGGATCTTCCTGTCATGTGGAACACATCAAAGGCCCTCTCCATCAATTGTCTCGAAGGTTTATCCAATTGACAAAATTGTTCAATATCTGTTCTCTCCATCCTTCCGTTAAAGGAGTGTGGTCTGTCTTTAAATCTCTCCTTCTGTATCTTCCATGTGCGATCGATTCTTTTCCGAATATTTTCGGAAGATTCGGCTTCCTTCCGCCCTGTCAGTTCCTGATAAGATACCTTTTGACAATGGACAAAAAGATCGATTCTGTCCAGAATCGGCCCGCTGAGTTTATTCTGATATTGTCTGATCTGTCGTTCTGTACACCTGCAATAATTCCGATCCGGATAAAAGCCGCATGGGCACGGATTGGCAGCAGCAATTAAAATAAAATCACAAGGGAACAAAAAAGGTCGACTATTTCTTGTCAGTACAATCTCATGTTTCTCCAACGGAACCCGGAACATTTCAATAATTTCCCTTTTATATTCATTAAATTCATCCAGGAAAAGCACCCCATGATGGGCGAGAGATATCTCCCCGGGTTTAGGGATATTTCCACCGCCAAACATTCCAGCCATGGAAGTAGAATGCCCCGGAGCACGGTAAGGTCTACTCTTCACCGATGAACTGCCTTTCTTCAACAATCCTTTCACACTGTAAATCATTGTGGTATCAATTATCTCCTCAATCGTCATCTCCGGCATGATTCCCGGGATACAGGAAGCCAACATGGACTTACCTGCACCGGGCGGACCATCCAGGAATAGATTATGATACCCCGCAACCGCGATCTCAATGGCGCGTTTTGCCATCTTCTGTCCTTTTACATCTTTAAAATCGGGAAAACTATAATTCCTATGTTTATCAATATTCTCCTGACCATCATAAATATTACTGCTAACCGGCATTGTCGTAAATGACAATCCTCCACCTTTTCCTCCTGTTAATTGTGAAAAGACATCCTGTAATGTTTCTGCACCAAATACTTCCATATCCTCTAAAAGAACTGCCTCCCCAACATTATCCATAGGGATCACACATCTGTGATATCCATGGCTTCTGGCACAATATAATATAGGAAGCACTCCTTCAATGGATAATAAAGTACCATCAAGAGCAAGCTCTCCAAGAAAAAGAACTCCTTCTGCCGCATCGCCAGGAATCATTCCCATGGCAATCAAAAGACTGACAGCAATAGCCAGATCAAAACAGGTTCCTGCCTTTCTTCGGTCTGCCGGCGCAAGATTCACAGCTACTCTTTTGGGCGGAAGACAAAATCCTGTATTCTTAAGAGCAGTCTTCACCCTCTCTTTGGCCTCCTTCACCTCTGCCGAAAGATAACCGATCATATAAAAAATTGGAAGTCCGTCACTGATATCAGCCTGAACCGTAATTAGCTCTCCCTGTATTCCATAAACCATTCCACTCTTCACTTCCGCAACCATCCACATACTCCATTTCCATTTATTTACTGTAATATATCATATATATTTCCATATTTCAACTACAAATATATATTTTTTATCTCGTCGGAGAAGACTCCGGCGGATTGCAGAAAACTACTCTGTTATTTATAAAAATCTCTTGCCGAGGCGTTCTTGAAATAAACAAAAAAATGCAGAGATATTGCGGTCTGTGTTCACACAGAAGACGCATTTCTCTGCATTTTTTAGAGCAAAATTATAAACTGCTTCAAAATCATTTCGAAAATGTTTCCAATTATTCACCCTGATCGGAATCCTCATTGGTGGAATCCAACATTTTTTTCAATTCACTCATAAAGGTATTCACATCTTTAAATTCACGATATACGGAAGCAAAACGTACATAGGCGACCTGTTCAAGAGATTTCAGCCGTTCCATTACAATCTCCCCGATCACCTTGCTTTCAATCTCTTTATATTCAAGATTAAAAATATCATTTTCAATCTTGTTGACCATCTCTTCAATTTTTTCAACGGATATCGGCCGTTTGTGACAGGCTCTTCTAATACCAGCCATCATTTTGTTACGATCATAAGGTTCCCTGGTTCGATCCTTTTTTATGACAGATAAAGGAATCGTCTCCACTTTCTCATAAGTCGTAAATCGTTTTCCGCATTCATCACACTGTCTTCTTCTTCGAATAGAGCAATTATCATCGGCCGGTCTTGAATCAATGACACGTGTATTATCCATTCCACAAAATGGGCATTTCATAATTTATCCTCCCGGTGTAATTCATTGTTTACAGTATATCAGAAAATGTTCTTTTACGCAAACAAAGCGGCTCTTCTTTTTAGAAAAACCGCTTTATCAAAGATTCTATATTAGTTTAATTTTTCTCTGAGTGCCAGATTAATTCTTCCCATCTTATCGATTTCAAGAACTTTTACTCTGACCTTATCTCCGATGTTGACCACATCTTCTACCTTCTCCACTCTGTCTCTGGAGAGCTTGGAAATGTGAATCAATCCATCTTTGTTCGGTGCCAGCTGAACAAATGCACCAAAGTTCATGATACGAACAACTTCTCCTTCGTAAATTGCTCCTGCTTCTACCGGTTCGACAATCAGACGAATAATTTCCATTGCTTTTTCGATCATGGCAGGATCTACACCAAGAATGTCAACCCTTCCTTCATCATTAATATCAATCTTCACGCCGGTCTCATCAATAATTGCATTGATGGTCTTGCCCTGCTTACCGATAATCTCGCTAATCTTATCCGGATCTACTTTCATCTGTGCAATCTTAGGTGCATATTCACCTACGTGATCTCTCGGCTCTGCAATGACAGGTTCCATTACCTCTGTGAGAATATATTCTCTGGCTTCTTTTGTCTTTGCGATTGCTTCCTTAATAATAGCTGGTGTCAGACCGTGAATCTTGATATCCATCTGAATTGCAGTGATACCATCATGAGTACCGGCAACCTTAAAGTCCATATCTCCAAAGAAGTCTTCCAGACCCTGAATATCTGTCAGGACAATATAATCGTCATCGGTATCGCCGGTCACCAGTCCGGTGGAAATACCTGCAACCGGTTTTGTAATCGGAACACCTGCTGCCATCAGTGATAAAGTAGAAGCACAGATACTTGCCTGAGAGGTGGAACCATTGGATTCCAATGTTTCCGATACAGTACGGATTGCATATGGGAATTCGTCTTCACTTGGAAGTACCGGCACCAATGCTCTCTCTGCCAGAGCACCATGTCCGATCTCACGACGTCCCGGTCCGCGGCTTGGCTTGGTCTCACCAACAGAGTAACTTGGGAAGTTGTAATGGTGCATATATCTTTTGGATGTCACATTTACATCAATACCATCAATCTTCTGAACTTCGGATAATGGAGCCAGTGTGGTAATAGTCATAATCTGTGTCTGTCCACGTTTAAACATACCTGATCCGTGTACACGAGGAAGAATATCGATTTCTGCGGAGAGCGGACGGATCTGATCGATTGCTCTTCCATCCGGACGTTTATGGTCTTTTAAGATCATCTTACGAACGGTCTTTTTCTGGAATTTGTATACAGCGTCATCGATTAATGGAAGCCAATCTTCATGCTCCTCTGCATATCTCTCTTCCAGTTTCTCTTTGATCTGACGAATATTTTCTTCACGAACCTGTTTTACATCGGTGAATACAGCTTCTTCCATGGCTTCCGGTGTGATGAAGGCAACCATGTCATCCCATAGTTCTTCCGGTGTATCCACATGTTCGTATTCATGTTTTTCTTTTCCACATTCTTCTACAATCTTCTCGATGAAGGCAATGACTTCTTTGTTCACTTCATGAGCCTTGAAGATTGCATCGATCATCTGATCTTCCGGCACTTCGTTCGCACCTGCTTCAATCATGATAACCTTTTCCGCTGTGGAAGCAACCGTCAGCGCAAGGTCAGAAACCTGAGCCTGATCTGATGTTGGATTCACGATGAATTCACCATCAATCAGACCGATCTGAGTTGCCGCAATCGGTCCATCAAAAGGAATATCGGAAATGGATGTCGCAATGGAAGAACCGAGCATTGCTGTCACTTCCGGGGAACAATCCGGATCCACAGACATAACCAGATTGTTTAAAGTTACATCATTTCTGTAATCTTTTGGGAAAAGAGGACGCATTGGACGGTCAATAACACGAGAGGTGAGAACCGCATGCTCTGATGCCTTACCCTCTCTCTTATTAAATCCTCCCGGAATCTTTCCGACGGAGTACATTTTCTCTTCAAATTCCACACTTAAAGGGAAGAAATCAATTCCTTCTCTTGGCTTGTCAGATGCTGTTGCAGTGGATAAAACAACAGTATCTCCATAATGCATAAATGCAGCACCATTTGCCTGGGCTGCCACTCTGCCGATCTCTACAGTCAGAGTTCTTCCGGCCAGTTCCATTGAAAACTGTTTTATCATCTTAAACCTCCTTGCCAATTCTGGCATACAAAATAAAGAGATGTATATTGCCATACATCATCCTGTTACACATCATTGGGAAGGCTCCGAAACAACTGAAAAAAGCATTAAACAAATCATAATGCACTTTTCAGAAGTCTCGGTCACGCTCTTCCCATTACTGGATACAATCCAATCTGTACTATTCTATCACAAGGTCTTATAGAATACCAGAGTTTTTTATTTAAATATAGAAAAAACTTCCATATAGAAACTCCATGACAAAGGAGACAGGATAATAATCCCGCCTCCCTTATTATCGGATGTAAGCCGGAGGCATACACCATTTTCTTTATTTGAAATAATTTACACCGCTCTCGAAGATCTTCTGATCCTGTTTTGCGTAAATATTTTTCGCAACATTTTCTCCGATACGCTCAGAATGAGCCATCTTACCGAGAACACGTCCGTCCGGACTGGTGATACCTTCAATCGCATAATAGGAACCGTTTGGATTATAGCGGACATCCATGGTAGCCTCTCCCTGAAGGTTGACATACTGAGTTGCCACCTGTCCGTTTGCAAACAGTTTCTTAATCCATTCTTCGCTGGCAACAAAACGTCCTTCACCGTGGGATGCCGGAATTGCGTATACTTCACCAGGAGTTGCTCCCTGCAGCCATGGAGACTTGTTGGTAACTACCTTGGTGTATACCATGGTAGATACGTGACGTCCGATCTCATTCATGGTCAGGGTCGGTGAATCTTCTGTCTGGGAAACGATTTCACCGTAAGGTACCAGTCCCAGTTTGATCAGAGCCTGGAATCCGTTACAGATACCCAGTGCAAGACCGTCTCTCTCATTGAGAAGTTTCATGACCGCTTCTTTGATCTTCTGGTTGCGGAATACTGCTGCAAAGAACTTCGCAGATCCTTCCGGCTCGTCACCGGCACTGAATCCACCTGGGAACATAATGATCTGAGACTGGGCGATTGCTCTCTCAAAGGCATCAACGGAATCCAGAATATCTGATTCGGACTGGTTTTTAAATACCAGTGTCTGAACCTCAGCACCTGCTCTCTGGAATGCCTTTGTGGAATCGTACTCGCAGTTGGTTCCAGGGAATACCGGAATAAATACCTTTGGTTTTGCCACTTTATTCTTGCAGATATAAATCTGTCCGTCTGTGTAGAGCGGCTGAGATACATCTGCATTTCCGGATTTTGTCTTGGTCGGGAATACAGATTCCAGAGGTGCTTCCCAGGTCTTCAGCATCTCATCCAGAGAAATCTCCACATCACCGATCTGAACCGCTTTTTCTTCTGTAACATGTCCGACTTTAATCACATCCAGATTCAACTCTGCTCCGGCCTTTACTTCTAACAGTAAAGAACCATAACATTTTTTATTTAACTCTTCCATCGGAAGCTGATCATCAATCTTAACACCGAGAAGATTACCAAAAGCCATCTTACTGATTGCTTCAATGAGGCCGCCTGCTCCCAAAGCGTATGCAGATACCACAACCCCCTCTTTGGTCAATTCATGAACACTGTCATAGATTGCGCCGGCTTTCTCATATTCCGGAATTCCAAATTCATCAAATGGAATATCAACGCGAACCAGGCTGTTGCCCGCTGCCTTTAATTCCGGTGTCACAACGTGACTTGCCTTTGTGTAATCCACTGCAAAGGAAACCAGTGTCGGAGGAACATCGATATCCTCAAAGGATCCGGACATACTGTCCTTACCGCCAATGGACGGAATCTTGAATCCTTTCTGTGCATCGAAGGATCCGAGAAGGGCTGCAAATGGTTTGCCCCAACGGGTCGGATCTTCTCCCAGTCTCTCAAAGTATTCCTGGAAGGTAAGGCGAATCTTCCTGTAGTCTCCACCAGCTGCCACGATTTTTGCCACGGATTCCAGTACTGCATAAACGGCACCGTGGTATGGACTCCAGCTGGAAAGGTTCGGATCAAAGCCATAGGACATCATGGTTGTGAGGTCTGTTTTGCCCTCAAGAACCGGTAACTTTGCAATCATAGTCTGGATAGGGGTCAGCTGAGTCTTACCACCAAATGGCATGGTAACGGTTCCTGCTCCGATGGAGCTGTCAAACATTTCCACAAGCCCTTTCTTGGAACAAACATTCAAATCTGACAATGTATTAAGCCATGTTTCTTTTATATCTGTTACAGCATCATTTTCTGCGTAATAACATTCTTTCTCATCCGGCATCTCAACAACAACGCTTGTCTCCTGGTGAGCTCCGTTGGTATCGAGGAATGCTCTGGACAGATTCACAATTTCTTTGCCTCTCCAGTTCATAATGAGACGTTTTTCTTCGGTTACCACTGCAACAGCGATGGCTTCCAGATTTTCCTCTGCGGCATAAGCGAGGAACTGATCCACATCATCCGGAGAGAGAACAACGGCCATACGTTCCTGAGATTCAGAGATAGCCAGCTCCGTTCCATCCAGACCTGCGTACTTCTTCGGCACTTTATCCAAATCAATCTGAAGTCCGTCTGCCAGCTCACCGATGGCAACGGAAACACCGCCGGCACCAAAGTCGTTACATTTCTTAATCAGTCGGCTGACTTCCTCTCTGCGGAAGAGTCTCTGAATCTTTCTCTCTGTCGGAGGGTTACCTTTCTGTACCTCTGCGCCACAGGTATCGATGGATTCCATTGTGTGAGCCTTGGAGGAACCGGTTGCTCCGCCACAGCCGTCACGTCCGGTACGTCCACCTAAAAGCACGATGATATCGCCCGGATCAGAGGTCTCACGGATAACATTCTTTCTAGGAGCAGCACCCATTACAGCACCGATCTCCATACGTTTTGCCACATAGCCCGGATGATAAATCTCATCTACCAGTCCGGTAGCAAGACCGATCTGGTTACCGTAGGAGCTGTAGCCCTTAGCTGCTCCGGTTGTGAGCTTTCTCTGGGAAAGCTTGCCTTCCATAGTCTCAGACAGCGGAACCGTCGGATCTGCACATCCGGTTACACGCATCGCCTGATAAACATAGGAACGTCCTGACAGCGGGTCACGGATTGCTCCTCCCAGACAGGTGGCAGCACCACCAAACGGCTCGATTTCGGTTGGATGATTGTGAGTTTCATTTTTAAAGCTGATCAGCCATTCTTCTGTCTTATCTTCAAATTCAACGGGAACCACAATACTGCAGGCATTGATCTCATCACTCTCCTCCATATTGTCAAGAACACCGTCTTTTTTCAATTTTTTCATTCCCATCAGGGCCAGATCCATGAGACAGATGAACTTGTCCTTCCTGTCACCGTAGATTTCTTCTCTGTCTTTTTTATATTCCCCAAAGGTTTTCTCGAAAAGTGGCTTGTAATAGCCATCTTTAAAGGTAACATCCTTCAATTCGGTGGAGAAGGTAGTATGACGGCAATGATCAGACCAGTAAGTATCCAATACGCGAATCTCGGTCATTGTCGGATTACGGTCTTCTTCGTTTTTATAATAGTTCTGAATGTGAAGAAAATCTTTAAATGTCATTGCAAGACCAAGAGATTCATAAAGCGCCTTCAGTTCATCTTCCGGCATGTCTTTAAAGCCTTCAAATACAGAAACATCTGCCGGATCTTCATAGTCCATGATCAATGTCTCCGGTTTTGTCTCATCAGTTTCTCTGGAATCCACCGGGTTGATACAATATGCTTTAATCTTCGCAAATTCTTCTTCTGTGATATCTCCGGATAATACATAAGTAGTTGCGGAACGAATCACCGGAGTCTCCTTTTCATTGAGCAACTGTACACACTGCACAGCGGAGTCTGCCCTCTGGTCAAACTGTCCCGGCAAAAATTCCACACTGAACACTTTGTCATCTGCTTCTTTCGGGAATGTCTCTTCATATAAATAATCAACCGGCGGCTCGGAAAATACGGTTCCCATTGCCTTTTCAAAAGTTGCATCGGAAACATTTTCCACATCATAACGAATTAAAACTCTCACGTTACGAATGGTTTCAATGGAAAGATAAGATTGCAGTTCTTCTGCCAGTTCTTTTGCCTTTACCGCATAATCCGGTTTCTTTTCCACATACAGTCTTTTTACCTGATTCATACTTACCTCCAAAATAATTATCGTCATAAAATTATAGTATTTTCGAATCATTTTATCTTTTTAATAATAACACTTTTTTCTATTCTTTCCCACCGCTTTTTTCTGTTTCTGAAAAATTTGTAATAATAACAAAAACAGCTCAAAAATATACTTTTTTTTCTACTATTTTATGAATATTTTTCTCGAAAAACCCACATTATTAAGTTAATTTGACAGGCAAATTCACCAGTTGACCTTTTTTTAAATCTAATATATCATAATCGATAGGGAAATAAGAGAAATAATACATAAAGGAGATAATAATATCATGGAAAAAATTGCAAGTTTTACAGTGAATCATCTGGATTTAATACCGGGTGTCTATGTTTCAAGAAAGGATTATGTTGGTCAGGAGGTTCTCACCACCTTTGACCTTCGTATGTGCGCCCCTAACCGGGAACCGGTCATGAATACGGCGGAACTCCATACCATCGAACATCTTGCGGCAACTTATCTTCGTAACGATCCGGAATGGAAAGACAAAGTCATCTATTTTGGACCAATGGGCTGTCGTACCGGCTGTTATCTGATCCTTTCCGGTGATCTCGAATCCAAGGATATCGTGGAATTAGTCCGCTCCACTTTCCAGTTTATCGCTGATTTCGAGGGTGAAATCCCAGGTGCCGCAGCGAAGGATTGCGGTAATTATCTGGATCAGAATCTTCCGATGGCCAAGTTTTTAGCCAAAAAATATCTGGAAGAAGCGCTCCTTTATCCTGAAGAAAAAAATCTGGTGTATCCTGAATAAATTGTCCGACTTTTCACATACTACCTTCGAACTCAAATAACAAGGAGGTATCATCATGAAAAGTTCAAAACAGACATATCAGGAAGTGGCAGAGGCATGCAGTAAATATGAGCCGGTGTCCACACAGTACGCTTTTAAAAATTCCACCTGCGACTGTCAGGTACCAAGCTGCACAAACTGTACCCATTTCACCAGACAGGAGCATTGCGATCTCGATTTATATGATGAGATTGTAGAAAGACTGAAATAAATTATTATTGTTACTATTCAGAGCCAACCTCGAAAACACTGCTTGGCTCTGAACAGTTACATGTTATTTAATAAAGCATTGTTTTTCATCGATGTCGACCAGAATTATATCTATTCCGATCCGGACCACACAGTTAAATGGAATTCGGTATTCGCCCTTTTTTCCCATACAGCCACAGTATTTGCTGCCTACAGGCACATATAGATCTGTGATACATCCGTTTTTCAGATCAATGCCGATATCACCTACATAACCTAATTTTCTACCGTTCTTACAATTGATCACATCCCGGTTTCCCAGTTCCCAGAATCGTACCTGCATATGAATCCTTTTCGCAGTTGTTTAAATTCAAGAACGCCTCGGCGTTCTTGCTGCGAGATGCGCGTCATGCGTTAGCATGACAAATTTCTAATGCGCATCTCTGCAATCCGCCGGAGGCTTAACATTTCAGAAGGGGATTGTTACCCGCTACTGGAACTAGTTTATTTCCCACCGCTTAGCGCTCTGTGCGCTTGAAGCGGGGGACTTCTTCTGAAATGTTAAAGCTCTTATAATAAATGAAGTTTTTTAAACAGCCACTTTTTTTTATTGTATTCAAACACCCCGCCTTTGGTTA
>JALERO010000231.1 GCA_022764265.1 Eubacterium sp.
ATGGAATCATGCTCCATGAGGTAATCCATGAAAAAACTGATAAAGGCATCTGTGAAAAAGTCTGTGACAAACGCTTCTTTTTCTTCGCGCATTTTCCAGATGTTCTGATCCAGAGATTTGTCAACATAAACGGAAACAATAGGCTTTAAATATGGATAAAAGAATTTTTTAATATCATTTTTATCCAGATTCTGAACAAGGCAATGATAATATTTATAATCCGACTCAATGAGAGAGATTAGAAGATTACAGAGCTCATCCTTCGATTTTATGGTACAGTTTCGAGCCAGTTTATCAATCAGATCATGTTTGCACTGCCATTTTAGGAGCTCATATTTATCATGAAAATGATAATAAAAATTTTCCCTGCTCATGCCCAATTCCTTAGTAATATCTGTGATTGTAACTTTGGAAAATGTTTTTTTGCAAACTACCTTTTTCAGAGCTTGTGCCAGTTCTTCTTTCGTTTTACTCATAAATCCCTCTCCTCTTTTTGCTTTTTCTTTTTACAATTATATATGCAATGCAAGAAAGTGGGTAATCTATATTTGATTGCCTGATTATATCAAAATGATATGGTTTAACATTTCAGAAGAAGTCCCCCGCTTCAAGCGCGCATCTCACAGCAAGAATGCCGCAAAAAAAAGAGACAGCAGATAAAACCGATTGGTTTATAATACTATCTCTTTTACTATTCATAATGTATTTGAAGAAATTGTAATCAATCCACAAAATGGAAAACGTTGGACTGATTATGTAGTGCTGCCATTCTAGAATGGTAATACTGCGTACAGAGCAACTGCCAGTAAACCACCGATGATAGGACCAGCGATTGGAACGATTGCGTAACCCCAGTCAGAATCTCCTTTATGTTTAATAGGAAGGATCTGATGAGCGATACGAGGACCGATATCACGGGCAGGGTTCATAGCGTATCCTGTCAGACCACCGAAGGACATACCACAGGAAACGATGATAGCCCAAACGAAGAATTTGGAAACACCGCCATCAACTACGCCAGAGTTAGCGAAACCTTTGATTGCAAATACCAGCCAGAATGTTGCAACTGCTTCCTGAAGAATATTCCAAGGAATATTTCTTACGCCAGGAGCGGTACAGAAAGTACCTTTGATTGCAGCAGGATCTTCTGTTGCATCAAACTGAGGTTTGAATGTAATCCATACAAGAATACCACCGAGAATACCACCAAGCATTTCAGCAATGATATAACCAACACATACGGACCATGGAAGTGTGCCGTCTGCACAAAGAGCAATTGTCAGTGCAGGGTTATAAGAAGCCGGGCAGATTCCACAGAAAATTGCTGCAGGCAGAAGAACTGCCAAACCCCATCCAATAGTGATGATTACAAGGCCACCGCCCTGAAAACCAGATTTGTTAAGATTTACGTTGGCACATACGCCATCACCAAGTAAAACCAGTAATGCGGTTCCTAAAAATTCACCAAGATATGCAGCCATTTAAAACTCCTCCTCTCAAAGAAACAAAAAAATATGTCTGCTAGCATTGACATAACTATAACCCTAAATGAGCAAAAAATGTTATGACAAATAAAGGGGGAGTGTTGCAATTTTTACAAAGAAACGTCAAAAAAATTTCTAAATCCTGTCTAAATCACGAATGATTCGTGTCAGATTGTTCAAAAAGCATCTTTTTTAACTGTCGGGCGGCAATACCAAGAGGGCGACTCTGATCTTGAACGAGACAAATTTGCCTCGGTGGAATCTCTTCTTTTAAAGGAACAGGAAAAATGATTCCTTCCTTTATTGCGTCAGCGGCAAAACTTTTCGGAAGAAATCCCAATCCAAGATTATAACGTACCATGGGCAGAATCTGATCTGCTGTTGCGGCTTCGATGGCCGGTTCTAAAATAGCCCCTGCTTTCTGAAAAATCTTATCAAAAAATTCAAAGGACTTTGTATTATGGCCCAGAAATACCAGAGGATAATCGGACAGTTCTTTTAAAGAAAGGGGATGATCAATCAAGGAATGATAGTGGGAACCAGTCACCAGAATTTCTTGAAAGGTTTTAAGGGGATACTCTTTTAAAGGAGTGGAGATATCAGCAGGAGACGTGACAACAGCAAACTCTACCAATCCGGATCTTATCGCTTTGATGGCTTCTGCGGTGGAATGGTTAGTGATTTGAATGTGAACCCCCGGATAAGCAATCCGAAAATCGCTGAGAATTGGAAGTAAATAATTGTGCAATGCAATTTCTGTTGCGCCAATGGAAATATGTCCACTCTGAAGAGTATTATCATTCATGATCTCAGCCTCTCCCGCCTGCAAATGCTCCTGCGCAATCTGAACATGGGCATAAAGCTTCTTCCCCTCCGGAGTCAGCGCCGTGCCCCGATGGGAGCGGAAAAAAAGCTGACACCCGAGGGCACTCTCCAGGTTATTCATCGCCCTGGTAATGTTCGGCTGGCTGTTCATCAATATTTTCGCAGCTCTTGTGAAGCTGTGATATTTGGCAACATAATAAAAAATACGATAGTAATCATAAGGTACTGCCATGGATAATCCTCCTTATTCAAACCGATTTTATGATATATAAATACCATTTAAACTATAGTACATATCAAAAAGATATGTCAACCATAAACAATATATCTTTTACATATGTAGATTTCTGAATATAATGGGGGTTGCAGCAAAAAAGAGATTGATTGCAATGAACATGATAGAAAGGATGATAGAATATGAAAAAGAAAATACTCTCAACATTGTTGGCATCATGTATTATAACAACGTTATTAGCAGGATACGGAACAAATGTAGAAGCAAAACAAGAAGAAAATGAGACATATAAAATGGTAGAAGTGCTTAATATTCAAGAATTATCGAAAACTGGATTATATGCAGACGGAATTTTTTCTCCTGGCAGACTGGGAAGTATGCAGAAGGTTGATAAAGTCGTGCCATCGGAAGAAATGCAAAGAGGGGAAAGCACCCTGTATTCACCGGGAAAATTCGGAGAAGAAAAAACAGTCGGAAGTATAATAAATGATATGAAAGGAAAAGGAAGGTGGCTTTCACCGGGAAAATTCGGAGAGATGGTTGGATAAAATGCTGAATATTGGGGGGAATTGTGTTCATCGTCCCCCCCTCTCTGGCGGATGACAGAGCTGCACATAAGAAAACAACTTTGTTGCTGTGCAGATCCTTTGTTCGACTTTACTGAAAAAAACAGTTGTATAAACCCTTATAATGAGTTATAATGACTACTAGATATGGAACAAGTCTTCAGGGCAGGGTGTGATTCCCGACCGGCGGTAAGCATTGAGATGTAAGCCCGCGAGCCAATTGGCATGATCCGGTGTGATTCCGGAGCCGACGGTACAGTCCGGATGGTAGAAGATGGTCTGGCGCATGGTTTTTCATGTGCAGTATTTACGTGG
>JALERO010000234.1 GCA_022764265.1 Eubacterium sp.
TTTCTGACGAGGATATTGTTGACACTTTTGTGACATTTTCTTGACTCTTATATGGGTATTTTGGTAATAGACTTTGCTATTATGTCAACAAGCCAAGTAATGATAAGGCTTCAATAATAATTGAAAGGGTGAGGTAGATAATATGAAAAAAGAACTCATGAAAAAAGAACTCATGAAAAAAGGAACGGTAGTATTGGCATTGGTGTTATCATTATCAACAGGAGTTCCTGTGCTTGCAGAAAAGAATACAGATATTGATAATACCAATAATATTGAGACATCTGGTATTTCACCATATATAGACTATTTTGATTTGGATGATGATGAGTGTAATGTCAGATGGTTTCATTTAAATAAGCTTACGGGCGATGAACAGAAGGAACTGCAAACAATTTACGAGCGTTATGAAGAACTTGAAGAAGAAATTTACGGTAAAAACTATGATGCTTCAGAGGACGATATTAAGAAAAGAATAGCTGAATATGAGGAGGAACTGAAGGATTTAGAGACAAGAGCAACAGCATTGGAAGAGAAAGCCACAGACTATGGTGATTTGACAGAGGAAGAAATTAGTCAACTGAATGCGATTTTTGATCGCTATGAAGAAATCGAAATCTATGGTCAGAATTTTGATGTACCAGAAGATGAGGTTCAGAAAAGACTTTCTGAGTACGAAGCAGAATGGGATGAGTTGGAAACAAAAGAAGAAGAATTGGAGGAAAAAGCTGGTTGGATATGTGAAGAAGACGATGACGGGCCTGACGGTATGTGGTATGATATGAGTAAGCTCACGGAAGAGGAACAGAAAGAGCTTGATCTGATTTATGAGCGATATGGAGAAATTGAAGCAGCTATCTATGGGTACTCTAGGCATTGCATTGCCTGTTGGAATCAGCTTCTATACGTTTCAAACGATGTCATATGTTATTCTATTCAGTATTATCAATTTTTCCAAGGAGAATATCAAACTCAATGAAGAAGTATTATATTAGCAAGTACTTAATTTTACAACCAGAAACGGTTGGAAAAGCATCCACGCATAACGGATACAATACCCTGCAGAATCAGGAAAACTCCGATTGCCCAGGCCATCGCTGCAATACCAGCAAATGGATGTGTAAATGACAGAAAACCGATTACAGTCAGCAGGATTCCAAGTGCTGTAAACCAGCCCCAGCCCTTTACTCCAAGTTTTTGAAGGTCAAAAGAATGAACCAATTTGGTGATACCTGAAAAAATCAGCCACATTCCTAAAATAAAGGAAATCGTCATTGCGGTAAACCAGCTATTCCCCAGAATGAATAAAGACATCAGTACGGTTAAAATGCCGTCAGCAAGAAACCAGCCGGAGCCAGCCATATAATCATGACCAGCTGCAAATATCACAATATCTATTATGCCGGAAAACATCATGGCAATTCCAAAGATAATGGGAAGTCCATAAAGAATCTCTCCGGGATTCCTCAAACACCTAATTCCGGTTATAATCAGAAGAATTCCGGCTAAAATCCATAATACTCTTGATGTTGTTTTACTCATACCAAAAACCTCTTTCCGAATTGTATTTGGCGTTTAAAACAGGCAGGGGTTTTATTCCCTGCCCGTTTGAGATCAGCCTTCAATGGCAATATAATGGGAGTTGTTTTCGACTGCCTTCTGCTCTTTTGGAACAGTAAAGGAAAGAATACCATTTTCAAATTTCGGATGGATGTCTTCCTTCTGAACCTTGTTTCCCACATAAAAGCTTCTGCTTACATTTCCGGAATAACGCTCGCGGCGGATATATTTTCCTTCTTTATCTTTTTCATTTTTATCCAGACCTTTTGCGGCACTTACCGTTATATAGCCGTTCTCAAGCTGGACCTGAATCTCGTCTTTCTGAAATCCCGGAAGATCAATGTCCACTTCATAGGTGTTGTCGTTTTCTTTCACATCAGTCTTCATGATGTGGGCAGCGTGTTTTCCGTACAATTTTTTATCGATGTCCGGAAAAGCAAAATCATCCATAAAATCATCAAATAATCTTTCTCCAAAAATACTAGGCATTAACATAAGTCATATCTCCTTTCATGACATAAACTAAGGTTTGCACCATCGGAGAAACCCGAAGTGTTGATTTATGAATATCAGGAAGAAAAATCTTTTTCTCTTCCTTTGTTCTATGTGTAATATAACACCTATATTAGCACTCGTCAATAGGAAGTGCTAATTTTTTTGTGAAGATTTTGTGATAGTGATACTTTTTTGCAATGTTTTCCTGATTACAGTGTTCATGTAAAGATGTCTAAATCGAGGGTATGGGGAAACGAAATCCTTATCGAGGCTGCACCGCGAAAAGAATTTTTTAATTAATATTTCTCAAACAAAATTCAAATATAGAATAAATATTTTGCCTATAGAATTGGGTTATCAAATGAAACAAAAGATATTAAAAAAGGAGATAAAAAGAAATGGCAAAATCAAAGTTAGTAGAAGTAAATGAGAAAATTGCTGAGAATGTAGTCGGTGGCTACAAGAAAATCGAAGAGGGTGTAGTCGGCGGCTATAAGAAAATTGAGAATGGAGCAGTCGGAGGTTTCAACAAAATTGCTGATAAGTTCGTAGATAATTTTCTGGCGAAGGAAGGCGAGTCTGTGGAAGAGGCAAAAGAAAGATTAGCCGCAGAACAGAAAGCCCGGGAAGAAGCCGGAAAGGCAGAACAGGAAGAACGCTCGGCACAGCAGAGATCGATTGTTGAGAAAAACATGCAGAAAGCAGAGAATGCAGCAGCAGAAGCTAGAAGAAAGGCAGGTATAAAGTAATGAAGAAAAGTACATTTATGGCTATGATTTTGGGAACCATCGGAGGAATTTTGTTTGCCCTTGGTATGTGTATGGCACTGATTCCGGAGTGGAATGCGTTCAGACCGGGTGTCATTATGGGAGTGATTGGAGCAGTTGTGCTGCTGATCATGGTACTTGTATGGAGAAGGATGGAAAACAAAGAACCGATCAAACTGTCGGGTAAAACCATAGGTGCAACACTGATCGGAATTGTTGGAGCCTTGCTGTTAGGTGTTGGTATGTGTCTTACAATGGTATGGAGCCATATGGTTGCCGGAATCGTAATCGGAATTGTTGGTATTGTTGTGCTTCTCTGCCTGATTCCTTTTATCAAAGGATTAAAGTAAAAAGATATATAGGGACTTAAGATGCGGTAGAAGGAAGTTCTGCCGTATTTTTTTGTGTACTGGAAGTATATGTTTACACTTTATACATAATTCACAAACAAAACGCAAACAAATTTTGCTTATCATAAACATAAAAATTTGTACAAGGAGAGGAGGAAATTGACATGATTCATATACTTGTGGTAGAAGATGATGTAAAACTGAACCAGATTGTCTGCACCTATTTAAATGACAGCGGATTTCAGGCAAAGGGGTGTTTGTCCGTAAATGAGGCCTATGAGGAAATCGGGTGAAAATATCAGGTAGATTACTACTCATGGGCCATAATTTCGTTTTTGAATAAAAAAACGAAATTATGGCCCTATTTTACGAAAAAACGAAATAGAACATTGATAAATTTCGTTTAAATGCGTACAATAACAACATAGAAGTGATGGAGGTGTTATAATGGGATATGTAAATGTCAGTGAAGCTGCTTCTCAGATGGGGGTTTCTGTCCGCAGAGTGCAGCAGATGTGTAAAAGTGGCGAAATCTCGGGGGCCATTAAGAAAGGACGTTCCTGGATGATTCCTGCTGATGAACAGAATGATGTGCAAAGCACAAAGAATCCCTCCCTAAAAAAACGACTCCCTCTTCCCATAGGGATTTCTGATTACAAATTGGCGACAACAGAGTATTATTATGTGGATAAAACCCTCCTGATTCGTGATTTTCTGGATAGCAGACCTATGGTTTCTCTGTTTACCCGACCGCGACGTTTTGGAAAAACGCTGAATATGGATATGCTTCGTGTTTTCTTTGAAAAGACAGAGGAAGACACTTCTGTATATTTTCAGGATAAATTGATCTGGAAGTATGGAGAAGAATATACTGCTTATCAGGGGAAATATCCTGTTATCTTCTTGACATTTAAAGATGTTAAATGTTCGGCATGGGAGGAAACCATTCAGCATATCCATAATCTCATTATTATGGAGTACCAGCGTCATATGGAACTGGCGACCAGTGAAAAGCTGAGTGTATATGAGAAAGAGCAGTTTTCGAAAATTGCGAAAGGCATGGCTGATAAGGTGGATGATCAGATGTCTCTGCAATTGCTTTCTTTGCTCCTGCATAAGCATCATGGAGAAAAAGCAATCATTATTATTGATGAATATGATACGCCGATCCAGCAGGGATATACTTGTGGATTCTAT
Organism: Eubacterium sp.; assembly: GCA_022764265.1. Classification (GTDB taxonomy): domain Bacteria; phylum Bacillota; class Clostridia; order Lachnospirales; family Lachnospiraceae; genus Anaerobutyricum. Next base: position 4,367 of record JALERO010000234.1, read on the forward strand.
TCGGAAATCATCATTTTTGTGAGAAACTTCTTCTCCGGCGGACTGAAAGATAACCCGCATCTGGCGTACGGATTTCTGACGGGAATTCTTAGAGTGGCAAAAGAAAGCATTTTCAGTGGCTTAAACAATCTGAAAATCAACTCGCTGCTTGATGATGCATACAGCCAGTATTTTGGATTTACAAAAGAAGAAGTGAAAGAAATGCTGGAGTATTACGGTGCCTCTGATAAATATAAGGAAGTCTGTGAATGGTACGATGGATATTTGTTTGGTCATACGGAGATTTTTAATCCATGGTCTGTCATCAACTATATTGCGGATAAGTGTTTCCCGAAAGCATTCTGGCAGTCAACCGGAAGTAACGATATTGTGAGAGAAATCATTGCATCAGCAACACCGGAAATTACAGAAGATC
>JALERO010000235.1 GCA_022764265.1 Eubacterium sp.
ATCTTACGTTCATCTAAATTCATAACCTTCTTCCCTTCTTTCTTAGTTATTAGCACTCATTTGTATCGAGTGCTAATATCTTTATACATAAGTTATCACTATCTCTATTTCTTGTCAAGCATTATTTTCTAATTTTTTCAAAACATAAAAAGAAGACGAATCCGGAATTTATGTTTCCCTCTTCGTCATCCTTTTATAAGTCCATTATCATTTATAGAATAAAATCTTCAAAGATCCGGTTACTCACATCAATTCCGGCATCGGTCAATCTCAGGACGTCTCCCTCCTGAATCAATAGTCCCAGATTGGAATATCGCTCTATAACAGAACCATACATTTCCCAAATCGGCGTGCCGAACTCCCGCTCAAATTCGGAAACAGAAATTCCCTTCATTTTTCTCAAGCCGAAAATCATGGTATCCTCCATCTGTTCCTCTCGGGATACCTGCACATAATCTTCCCGATGTTCAAAGGGAAGATACGGGGTTGAAAGATATTTTCTGAAATTTCTTTCATTGGAAAACCTTGCGCCATTATAAAAGGAAGACGCTCCCAATCCCATTCCCAGATATGGCACCTGCTCCCAGTATCCGAGATTGTGAATACATTCCCGGCCCTGTCTGGCGTAATTCGATATCTCGTATCTTTCATATCCTTGTTGTGCCAGGATTTCTTTGGTCCGTTCATACATTTTCCGCTCTGTATCCTCATCAGGTAATTGCTGTAAAACAGAATCTGATTTATAAAATGGGGTGCCTTCTTCTATAATTAAGCTATAGGAAGAAATGTGTTCCGGCTTCAATTCTGTCACCCTGTTCAGAGTATCTTCGTATCCTCGAAGACTCTGTCCGGGAAGACCACTCATCAGATCAATATTAATATTCTGAAATCCGCTCTTCCTCGCCTGCTCATAATTTTTTTCAAATTCCTGAAAAGTATGAATTCTTCCCAGCCGTCTCAGACAATCATCATCCGTACTCTGAAGGCCGATGCTCAAACGGTTGATGCCAAGCTCATGATAACAGTTTAATTTTTCCGCATTCAGGGTACCCGGATTGGATTCAATGGTAATCTCCGCATTTTTTTCAATGGAAAAATTATTTCGGATACAGGTCATAATCTCTGTAATCTGCTCAGCTTCTAAGATGGAAGGAGTGCCTCCTCCGATAAAGACACTTCTCACCCCAATGCCTTCTGCCTGATCTCCGGTTCGTTTTATTTCTTCCTTCAAGGCATGACAGTACTGTGCTATTCTCGACTCCGTTTCTGGAAAAGACAGGAAATCACAGTAGTTGCATTTGCGGATACAAAACGGGATATGAATATATAATTCCAGCATAGAACAGCCTTTCATTAATCTTCATCCAGCTTCAGGACACTCATAAAGGCCTTCTGCGGAATCTCTACATTTCCGATCTGGCGCATACGTTTCTTTCCTTCTTTTTGCTTTTCAAGAAGCTTTTTCTTTCTGGAAATGTCGCCGCCATAGCATTTAGCCAGCACGTCCTTTCGAACCGCTTTCACAGTTTCCCTGGCAATGATCTTGCTGCCGATGGCTGCCTGAATCGGGATTTCAAACAAGTGTCTCGGAATCTCTGTTTTTAATTTCTCACAGATTTTTCTTCCTCTCTCGTAAGCAGAAGATGCATGGACAATGAAAGATAACGCATCAACACCCTCTCTGTTAATGAGGATATCCAGCTTCACCAGATCCGATCTCTGATAGCCTTTCATCTCATAATCAAAGGATGCATATCCTCTGGAACGGGATTTTAAGGCATCAAAGAAATCGTAAATGATCTCATTTAACGGTAATTCATATTTCAGAAGGGCACGGGTCTCTTCCATATATTCCATGGAAATATAAGTACCGCGACGTTCCTGACATAAAGTCATGATGGATCCCACATATTCCTTTGTCACCATAATTTCCGCTGACACAATCGGCTCTTCCATATATTCAATGGTAGACGGATCCGGCAGATTGGTCGGATTGGTAAGGTCAAATACGGTTCCGTCTGTCAAATGTACTTTATAAATTACACTCGGTGCGGTGGTTACCAGATCCAGATTATATTCCCGCTCCAGTCTTTCCTGAATGATTTCCAAATGTAATAGTCCCAGAAATCCGCAGCGGAAACCAAAGCCCAGTGCAACGGAGGTTTCCGGTTCATATTGAAGAGAAGCATCGTTAAGCTGCAGTTTCTCGAGCGCATCCCGAAGATCCGGATATTTTGCACCATCAGCCGGGTAAACGCCACAGAATACCATGGAATTTACCTTCTTATATCCAGGCAAAGGCTCTGTACACGGATGGTCGGCATCGGTCACCGTATCACCCACCCGGGTGTCCTTTACATTTTTCAGGCTGGCAGTAATATAGCCAACCATGCCGGCACTCAGCTCATCACACGGGAAAAACTGTCCCGCTCCAAAGGTTCCGACTTCCACAACCTCTGCTTTTGCTCCGGTAGCCATCATAAGCATGTTAGTTCCTTTTTTTATGGTTCCTTCCATAATACGGGCAAAAATAATGACACCCTTATAGGAATCATATACACTGTCGAAAATCAGTGCTTGTAATGGATTATCCGGACTTCCCCCGGGTGCCGGAATTTTCTCGACGATCTGCTCCAGCACCTGATCGATATTAATTCCGTTTTTGGCAGAAATCCGCGGTGCATCTTCCGCCTCAATTCCGATCACATCTTCAATCTCCGCCACCACTCTGTCAGGGTCGGCACTTGGCAGATCAATCTTATTGATGACCGGCATGATCTCCAGATCGTGATCCAAAGCCAGATACACATTAGCCAGAGTCTGAGCCTCAATTCCCTGGGCAGCATCCACCACAAGAACGGCTCCCTCACAGGCAGCCAGGCTACGGCTCACCTCATAATTGAAATCCACATGTCCCGGTGTGTCAATCAGATTAAAAATATATTCCTCTCCGTCCTTTGCCTTGTAAACGATTCTTACCGCCTGGGATTTGATCGTGATGCCCCTCTCTCGCTCCAAATCCATGTTGTCCAGCACCTGATTCTGCATCTCCCGGTCTGTCAGTAAACCGGTCTGCTCAATGATTCTGTCCGCCAGGGTTGATTTTCCATGGTCAATATGGGCAATAATACAAAAATTTCTGATTTTATTCTGGTCAATTCCAGCCAACGCTTTTACCTCCAAATTTATGTAATAATCTCATTCTTTTTAACAAAAGTCTCATCTTCTACCAAATCATATCATGAATTAAATTCTTTCTCAATCTTTTTCACACAGTAGATGCAGGTTGGCAGAATATACATGACCGCTGTCACCCATGCCGCCTGATCGGCAAAGCAGATGGCCATAAAACCAAATACCGGCACAAACCAGATACTCACAACAATTCGTGCAATCATTTCCACCACACCGGAGAAAATCGCCCGGCCGGAATATCCCAGTCCCTGGGTGCAAAGACGCACTACATTTAAAATACCCAGTGCCCAATAGAAATATCCGGAATAATGTAAAAGTTGTCCGGATGCATCCAGAACGGCATCCTCTCCACCGGTGACAAAAATCATGGACAATTCTCTTCCGAAGAAAATCAGAATAATTCCAACAGCAATTCCATAGAATACGCCCACGGTAGTTCCCTGCCACAGCCCCTGTTTGATACGATCCAGCTTTTTGGCACCATAGTTCTGACTGCAGAAAGTAGATACCGCCGTAGCCAGTGCATCAAAAGGACACATGGCAAACATTTTGAGGCGGGAAGCAGCCGTAAAGGCGGAAACATACACACTGCCCAAACCGTTATTGGCCGACTGCATGACCATGCTTCCGATGGCTGTGATGGAAAACTGCAATCCCATAGGAAATCCCATGATCATCAGTGTTTTCTGATAATCTCCGATGAGATGACATTCTTCTTTTTGCATTTTTAAAACCGGATATTTCCGTATGATATAAAAGAGGCACAGAAAGCCACTGATTGCCTGGGCACTGACCGTTGCTATGGCAGCTCCGGCACATCCCCATTTTAAAACTACAATACAGAACAAATCGAAAAACACATTTAATATTGTAGAAATTGCCAAAAAAATAAAAGGGGTTTTACTGTCGCCAATCGCTCGCATGATTCCGGAGGTCAGATTATAGAGTAACGTAAAAGGAATCCCCAAAAAGAGAATAAAGAGATACACCCAGGCTCCCTGAAATACATCTGCCGGCGTTGACAATATTTCCAAAATATTGGTGCAGAGCAGCGCACAGGCAACGGTCAGTACCACGGCAAGCACTGCGGTCAAAATAAAACTGTTATATATGTATCTTCGCATTGAAGAATAATCTCTCGCGCCAAATTTCTGTGCCACCGGCACACAAAATCCACAACAGGCCCCAATACAAAATCCCATAACCAGAAACTGCACACTGCTTGACGCGCCGACACTGGCCAGCGCACCGGTTCCCAGAAAACGGCCAACAATAGCCGCATCCACAAGATTATAGCCCTGCTGCAACAGATTCCCGATCAAAAGCGGCAGGGCAAATCTTAAAATCAGCCCCAGAGGACGACCCTCTGTCATATTTTTTGTTAAATCCTTTGACATAAAATAAAAAACTCCTTTCCTGACAGTACCGGCAAAATGCTATAATACGCGGAAAGGAGCTTTTTTATAATGGAATAATCACTACATAAGATTACTCTTCATTGGACATACGGATAAATTCATCCAGCCTTGCCTTTGCTGCCCCACTGTCGATGAGTTCCGCTGCCATGGAAACACCTTCTTCCAGAGTGTTCACCTTTCCGGTCACATATAAGCCTGCACCTGCATTTAATAAAACGGCATTTCTCTTTGGTCCTCTTTCCTCTCCATTTAAAATGGACAGAGTAATCGCTGCATTCTCCTCCGGAGTACCTCCGACCAATGCCTCTTTTTCACATTTTTCAAATCCAAATTGTTCCGGTTCAATTTCATAGGAGCGGAACTCTCCTTTTTTTATTTCACATACTGATGTTTTTGCGCTCATGGAAATCTCATCCAGCTTATCCTGTCCGTAAACCACCATGGCATTTTTTACACCCAGATTGGAAAGTACTCTCGCCAGTGGTTCCACCAGAGCTTCTTCATATACACCCATAACCTGCATATTAGCTCCTGCCGGGTTGGATAAAGGTCCTAAAATATTAAAGACCGTACGGATTCCCAGTTCTTTTCTGACCGGTGCCACAAACTTCATGGCAGAATGGTATTTCTGCGCAAAAAGGAAACAAATATTGATGGACTTTAACATCTGGGCACTCTTAGCCGGGGAGACATTAATATTGACACCAAGAGCCTCGAGAACATCTGCTGCGCCGGATTTACTTGATGCGGCACGATTTCCGTGTTTTGCCACCGGCACGCCGCCTGCGGAAATGACCACTGCCGAAGTGGTGGAAATATTAAAGGAATTGGACTGGTCCCCACCGGTTCCGACAATCTCAAGTACATCCATATCATTGAGCAAACGAAGGCAGTGAGCACGCATTCCGGCCGCAGAACCGGTAATCTCTTCGATGGTCTCTCCTTTCATGGCAAGAGCTGTAAGATACGCACTCTTCTGAATGTCGCTGGTCTGTCCGCTCATAATCTCATCCATTACTTCCTGAGCCACTTCAAAGCTCAGATCTTCTTTTTTGCTTAAGGCGATAATTGCTTCTTTGATCATTTTGATTCCTTCCTTTCTTCTGATCAGGCAAATAATGTAATGTAAAATCCCTGATCCTATTGTTTCTGTTCTGTCATGGAAGGAAAAACACAGCAAAAAACACCCCTCCCATGACAATTACTACTTTGTCAAGGACGGGTGCTGTACTTCTTTATTCTTATCCTGCTCCGAGAATCGAATCCCTCATTGGAAACAGAAAAAACATCATCCGCGGTGCCACCTTGATTCACAAAAAAATCTGTGCCCTTAGCGAGATACTAACATATCTCCGACAACTAACGTATGTCTCACGTCACAGTATACTCAGCTTATCTCTCTTTGCAATTTGCATTCTGCAGGATATGCCTTTGACTGTGCCCTCCGTGGACCATTTATATAATCTGCGTTCGATCCGGCTTCCACCTGCCCGGACTCTCTGGGCGTGCACAATTATTTTTACTTCCACTTCATCGGTTTTTCGATAACTATATCATTTTAACTAATTAAAGCACAAAACTTTTTATTTGTCAATTCTAAAAAAACTTTTATTTGTATGCTTTTTCTCCGCTCAGCAGACGATAAAGCAGTTCCGCCAGCGGAACCATCGCATTTTTGGCTTCCGTCACTGTATTGTTCTGCGCTCCCACTTCAACGAGCATCGCCCTTTTGGCCAGATGAAGATTATACCGGTATCCTTTTATGTAAATCTTTCTTGTATAATCCGGATAATATTTGGCCGCTAACAGCTGCATCTGCAGACTGAAAGCCAGGTTGGCAGATTTGTTGGGATTATATAGATAATCAATTTCTCCGCTTTTCAGGCGGCTTACTCCGTTAAAGAACATGATCTGTGCCGTCTTTTTTCCGTCAATTTCCGTCACCAGATGAATGGAGTCCTCAACGGAATCCCGGTGAAGATCCAACACAACTTTGATAGACGGATGTTTTTTCAGAGTGGCGGCAACACTGTCTCCCGCATAATTATAGGCGGCATTTCGATCCAGCTCTCCATTTACCTGATCATAAATGGAAGTATCATGGATGGTTTTAATACCATATTTTTCTTCCAGCTCCTTTTTGAGACGCTTTCCCACATCAATTACGGAGCCGGTCTTTCCATTCTCTTTCTTGTATGTTTCACTTCCATGGGTATGATAAATCAGAACAAGAGGGTCTTCCCCTTTCATTTTTACGGACAAATCCGTCTGCAATAGTTTTTTTCCATCCAAGTCTGTTTTTGTCATGGTTGTTGTCTCATCCACAATATAAAAATGTTCCAACAAAAACTTATAATCCGTTAATTTTGCCAGCGAATAGGTTGTGCCGGTTCCTGTGTTGTCCATATTTCCCGGATCTGTCTTCTTATCTTCCACCGACTCATCATCGGATTCCGTAAAATAATCGGGAACCCGATCACTATATAAAGAAGAAAAATTATCATTTCCATCCCAGTAATCCACACTGTATTGCTGAATCGGAAACATCTCGGTCTGCATGATAGAACGAAAAAAAGGGAGCAGCACATTGTCTTCTCCCAAATAATCTTCATAAGAAAGCAGGGGTACCATTTCATTTTTTGCATGATTGATCAACGTTTCACCGGCATCCTTTAATATTTCCGGACGAATGGGGATTTTCTTCTCAAATTTTTCCCACACTTCATTTTCTGACAATCGGTGGCCGGAAATCAGCATAGCCCACAAAATCAGGAAAATAGCCAGCATCACTATTTCTATCATTCTGCTGAGATTCTTTTTGTTTTGATACATTGTCTCTCCATCTCACAAGCCTCATTTTTTTCATCATTTCCCTTTGTAAATCATATGCCCGTCCCTCTCATTTATGCCTTCTTCTCTCCTTTATCCGGCATTTTTTCTGGCAATCACCTGATTAATTCCTTCTGAAATAGTATAACTGATTCTTTTTACAGACTCATCAATTTCCTTTGGAGTGACGAAAAGTCCAAACAACTCTTCCCGAAGCGTTTCGGCCATAAAACGGTATTTCTCCCGATCCGACCAGGCTTCATATCGTTCTCGAAGACGCACATCTCCCATGGAGATCAAAACCGATTCAATAATATCTCCTGCAATGGCCGGAATCGAAATGACTGTCGGCACACCAACAGCAATCACCGGAATTCCCATGGTCGCAGCAGATATTTCATTGCGATGGTTTCCCACCCCGGATCCCGGCGCAATTCCCGCATTGCTGATCTGAATCGTGCGATTGAGCCGCTCCGATGTCTTTGCCGCCAACGCATCGATCACAACCATGGCTTCCGGGTGAACCTTTTGTACAATCCCTTTTAAAATCTCCCCAGTCTCCATGCCGGTCTGGGCCATCACTCCGGGAGCAATCGCCATGGAAGAACGCATTTTCCGAAAATACTCCATTTCATTTAAATGTCTGGTAATCAGCAGATTCTGCACCACCAACGGTCCAAGAGAATCCGGCGTGACCTCCATATTGCCAAGACCCACAAACAATATCTTTTCTCTGCTGCCAAGAAAAGTTTTCAGATGAGAGGCAAAACAGCGACTCATATTTTCATGAAAATCCCCGTCATTTTTCGACAGATCCTCTCCCTCCAAAGTAATGTAGGTGCCCCTTGGCTTTCCGAGAAGCTTTTCTCCTTCCTCATTTTCCACCGTGATGATGACCTCTCTCAGCCGGCTGTCCGGAAACGTTCTTTTCTTTATGGTAATTCCATTGAATCGTGATATTGCCCCGCCTTCCTTCTCCAGCTCCTCCTGAAGCTCCATGGCAAGATCCGTATGGCGAAAATATACTTCCTTTTCCATTTTCATCGGTTTTCCCTCCTTGCAATTTTTCGTATTATGATTTATTATCGAAAAAGCAGACGGTTTTATTCATTTTTTTGCTGTATACAAGAAATTTTCTATTGACAAATTGAAAAAGAACCACTAGAATGTAATAGTATGTTTACATTAGATTGTCCGTGTCCATTATAATGCAAACCAATGTGAGAAAAGAATATTCAAAATAATTTGGAGGTGTACAGATTGGCTAACATTAAATCTGCAAAAAAAAGAATCAAAGTCATCGAAACTAAAACTTTAAGAAATAAGATGATCAAGTCTAAAGTGAAAACTTGTATCAAAAAAGTTGAGCTTGCAATCGCACAGGGAGACAAGGAAGCAGCTACAGCAGCTTTACAGGTTGCTATTTCCGAAATCAATAAAGCTACTTCTAAAGGAATCTATCATAAGAATACTTCTTCTAGAAAGATTTCCCGTCTTACAAAAGCGGTTAACAAAATTGCATAGTTTATAGATGGATTTATATAACCTGGAAAGAGCGGCTGCTTTCCAGGTATTTTTTTACCCTTTTTGTGATTAACAGACGACAGCAGAGCCGTCTGTCTCAAATCTTTTTCTCCGAAAGCCCGACAATCAATAACTCCACGGCCATCTGGTCGCTGATTCTTCCGGTTTTAATCTGTTCTTCCATCTCAATACAGCTGGCAATACATTTTTCCAGTGATTTTAAATTATATCCGCGCAGCTGAGATTCATTTTTTCGGATTGCGAAAACTGGGATTCCGGCGGCCTGGGCAATTTCTTTGTCCGGCTTATGCAGGCTTCGCATATTACAGATCATGAGCAGAATCCGGTATTGGCGTATAATCAGAAACAGGATGTGCATCGGCGGTTCTTTAAGTAGAATTAAATCGTTGTAGTAATTCAGTGCCTGGGTTTTATTTCCCTGAGCGATGGCAGAAACCATGTCAAAAATCTTATTCTGTACCTCTCCGGAGGCGATGGCTTCAATGTCTTCTCTGGTTATCTCAGTGCGTTCGCCCACATAGGAGATCAGTTTTTCTGTTTCATTTTTAATCTGAAACATATCATCTCCCACTCGCTCCAGGAAATATCGGGCGTCGTTCTCGCGAATTTGTTTTTTTTCTTTGGAAAGGAGGGTGGCAACCCAGCGCAGCAGCACTTTTTCTGTCTGGTTTTTTTTCAGGAATTCGGCCACATATCCATTTTTTTTGATCCATTTATAGGCTTTGGATCGTTTGTCGATCTCTGGTTCACTGATCACCATACAGGTGGTTTCCGGCATGTTTTCCATAATATCAATGAGAGCGTCTTTTCCTGATTTTAAGATGCCGGTCCGATCCAACATCAGAAGACGTTTCTCGCTGAAAAAGGGATAGGTCAGAGCCAGTTCTTTCAGATGCTGCATATCAATACGGGTGTCTTCAAAAAGGGTATAGTTCATCTCATCTCCATCGGCCACTAGTGCTTCTTTGAGCAAATGTCTTGCCTGCATAACAAGATAATTTTCATCTCCTGTTAACAAATATACTTTATAAAATGAACGTTCTTTTATCTGACGCCTGATTTCTTTCATCGTATTACTCCATTTCTATTTTATTATCAGCGTAAAGCTGATCGGCCTGTTATCGATAGGAATCAATCTCCCATGTATTCCCATCGGTTTTCAATGTAATGGCTCCTCCGTTTCTCGTCTCGAACACCTCACAATTGGCATCTGAGAGTCTTTGGAGCAGTTCCCGATGTGGATGTCCGTATCGGTTTTTTCTTCCTGCAGAGATCAGGGCCGTCTGCGGGAGGAGCTGATTCAAAAATTCCTGCCCTGTGGAATACTTTGACCCGTGATGAGCGACCTTCAATACTTCCAGATTGGCGGATGGAAGGGGAAGGAATGAAGCATTCTTTTTCAGATAGTCACATACTTCCTTTTCTCCGTCCTCATCCAGATCTCCGGTAAACAAGCCGTCGAATTGCCCATATTTCAAATAGAAGACAAGGGAAGAGGCATTCCGGTCCGCTCCGGAAAAATCATCGAAAGGATGAAGGCAAACTAAATCGGCCTCTCCAAAAGACAATTGGCCTCCCCGTTTCATGTGCATAACCTCTGTACCGTTCTCCTCTGCCAGCTCAATGAGTTTATCCATTACTGTATCGTGGTTTTTCAGGTCCGGAAGAATCAGATGTTTTACTGGACATCCCTGTTCCAGGATTTCCACGATTCCCGAAATATGATCTTCATCCATATGGGTTATTATAACATAATCCAGAGAGGCTGCACCATAGTATTTTATTGCCGGCAGGATTACATATTTTCCAACTTTTGAACGGGATGTGCTGCCTCCATCAATTAGAATATTACTGCCCTCCGGCATCTGAAAAAAGATACTCTCTCCCTGCCCCACATCAAGCATGGTCATCTGCAAATCAGAAGGAGTACGAAAGCAGAACAGCCAGCAACCGGCAACAACTACACCTGCCATTTTCCACCAGAGTCGATAATACCATAGAATCAGCAAAATGATTTCAAAAAGATAAATACCTGCCATCTCGAGAATAGAAGGGCAGCCTGTCACCAAAAGGGAACCGGGGATTGTTCTGATTTTTTCGAAAATCCATTGAAATAATTCTAATATGCCACAGGGCAATAATTTCAAAATAAAGGCGGCTTTCCATGAAAGCATTCCCGATAATCCACAGAAGAGACCACCCAGCATCAGCGGAGTCATGCAGGGAATTACCAACAGATTCAGAATAATGCTATAGGGAGACCATTGATAGAACTGGCGCAGGATAAACGGCAGCGTTGTGCCACTTATGATGAAACTTGCCAGAAACCCTTCTTTTATGATCTGAAACTGTGGTGGTACCATGGACAGTTCTCCTTCCATCCGCCGGGAACGTTTTGCTGACAATTTTTTTACCCAGGGCAGAACAAGACCAATGGATAAAATAGAAAGAAAGGATATCTGAAATCCGCCTTCCAGAATTCTCCAGGGTTCTTCTATCAGCATGAGGATTCCGGACAGAGCCATGGCTGAGACCAGATCATATTGTGCTCCGAAATACTCTGAACCCAGATAAAAGATATACATAAATACAGCACGCACCACGGAATGTCCAAATCCCGTCACACATCCATAAAAAAGCAGAAACCAGCCTCCTCCAAAACAGGATATCCCGTAAGAAAAACCTCTTTTTCTCAGTATCTGAAAAATCTTTCCACCTACGATGGATACATGAAGTCCTGATACAGCCAGCAAATGCGCCACTCCATTTTCTTCATACAAATTCTTTTGTTCGTCAGACAGATCACTCTTTTCACCGAGAATCATTGCCTGTAACAATGCTGCCTGTTCCTTTGACATCACAGATGTGTAAACGGACAGAATTTTTTCCTTCAGGCAAAAAGCGGCTTTTCGAAAAGATATTTTTTCCCTCATACATACTTGGCACTTTTCCCCTTGAAGCTGCATGGTTATTCCTCTGGAACGATAATAGATTTTCGCATCAAATTCTCCGGGATTCGTCGGTCTGTCGATTTCACGTAAAGTTCCTCTGCACAGAATCCGATCATCCGGAAATAAATTAATTTGCTTTTTCTGTATTCCGGTTATTCTGCATTTTCCTTTTAACTGAAAAATATCACTTCTATTATCCAATGCAAATTCAAACTGATCTGCAACAATTTCATAGTTTCCCTCTCCATCGATTTTAAGCTGTACGATTCTGGCAGAAGCTGTCCCAAAAACAGTCCGTGACTCATTGAAAGGGATTCTCTGGTCCAGATCTTTTTCTGATAAAAAAAGAATGAATCCAATTGCATAAAAGATGAGAAAAATGCAAAAAACACTTCTACATTGTGCTTTGGTAAAGATAAAAAAACGGTTCTGTTTCTCCGACATCTTCCAAATAAGGAATCCTGCCATGCAAAAAAACAGAACCGAAATCAAACCTCCCTTCCAGCCCATTGATATGGCAGCGGCCTCTCCAAGCACAAGCCCTATCAGACACAGGAACAAAGGTCTTTGCATTATATTTGCACCTCTATTATATATTATTCTTCATTCTCAATTACACTGATATTTGTTTCTTCCTGTTCGTTCTCATCGGATTGTTCACTGGTTTTCGTCTCTTTTTTACCACTTAACGAATAGTCGCAGGTCATCAACAAATGAAAAGAATCAAAATCATGAAGATTTTTCATCTTCTTGCCATTGACCGTAAACTGAACCGATGAAGCAGAACCAATGGAAATAACTGAATTGACCATGGCATAAACAGTCACTTTATCTTCCACGCCCGGCAAAATGTTTTCAATCTCCTGACTCAGATCCACATAACAGACATTATTATGTATCTGGGTCTGATTGATTTTTACTCCCTCCGGCAGAGGACTTAAACACTCCACCCCTTCCGGCACTTCCTTCAAAGCTTCAAGAACTCGGGTTTCCAGAGGGATATTGTCCTGCGTATCCAAAGTGGTTTCGTACTCGATCAGACCGTCTCCCTTTTCATTTGAATAATATAAGGTAACTGTCCGACTATCATCATATAACTGATCGGAATCTCCTTCTAACAGAAAAGTTTTCTCATTCATATCACCAATGGCAGATCCGTCCGTTCCCAGAAGGCTGTCTCCATTGATGGTGAATCGTACAGAATCCACTCCCTCAATCTGAATCAGAGAATTCACCACAGCAGCCCGGCATAATATTTCTTTTACCGGACTCAACTGACGATATCCGGCTCCGAAATCAATCGTCTCAACTCCCTCATTAATCACAATGGAATTGACGATCACCCCATCATAAATGGATGATTTATACTGATCTTTAGAGCTGCTCTCCGCATCGGAAAGATGATAGGTCACTTCATAAGAAGCGAGAACGGGATCATCGGGATTATCCAGTTTGTAATATGCCTTCTCAAAACCATCTTCCTCTGCATTCAAATAATAAAGAACTATAGAACCCTGTTCCGGTTCTTCTTCCTTTTTTCTTGATATGTCACATCCTGTCATGAGGACAGACATTAAGAAGCAAGCTATTATAATAATTACAGAATAATGATATTTCATTTTCCTCCATCACAACCAATCTTATACATTTTACCCCAGATAGTTTAAAGGAATCCGAATCAGGAAAGTCGAGCCTTCCCCTTCCTTACTGTGAACCCGGATGGAGCCTTTGTGCATTAAGATAACATTTCTTGAAATGGCAAGACCCAGACCGGTTCCTCCTGTTTCCCTGGAGCGCGCTTTATCCACGCGGTAAAATCTCTCAAAAATCTGTTCCTGACAATCTTCCGGTATGCCGACGCCGGTATCCTTCACACGAATATAGAAAAACTTATGATCCGCATTGAGGGAAACATCCACTTTACCTCCGTCGTTGTTATATTTCACTGCATTTTCAATAATATTATTACAAGCCAGAGACAGTTTGACCTCGTCCACTTCCGCAACAACCTGACGCAAGGTTTCCAGACGTATGGTAATATTTCTCGTCTCAGCAATCGGAGAAATCCGTTTTAAAAGCACACTCAGCAATTCATTGATATTGGTCGGAGCAATATTCAGGTCTGCCTGTGTCTTGTCCATCTTAACCAGAGTCAGCAAATCTGTAATAATCTGATTCTCCCTGTCAATCTCATGAACAATGTCGTTCATGAACTCCTCATATATTTCAACCGGAACATTTTCCTGCATCAGCAGCGAGTCCGCAAGAATCTTCATGGAGGTAATCGGCGTCTTCAATTCATGGGACACGTTGGACACAAATTCCTGCCTTGAGTTCTCCAGTTCTTTATAGCGATTGATGATTCGATTGATCGAAGTGGACATCTGGTAGAACTCCCGCAATCCGGTTTCTGTCACGCCTTCCTCCTGATGTCCGGCAGCAATGATATCCAGCTCCTTTTGCATCTCATTAAAATTCATTCGCATAAACATAATAATGGCAATGCAAAGAATCAGAGAAACTAACAGAAAAATCCCATTTAAGGTGTCTCTCTGATTATTCAGGTAATCCACCATCGACATATTGTCTCCAAGAGATGCGGTCGCAACGATAACCGCCTCCACATCTCCGCTTTCCTGATTATACACCTGCGACATCACCTGAAGATAGGAATCCCCAACCGGTCTCACCGGTACACTGACATCCCCAAAGGCATGAATCAGATCCTTCGTAATATAAAACTGACCGCAATTATTATTGTAGGTATCCGCCAGTATTTCAAAATGGCTGTCCACAATCACGATCCGCCCGCCAATATCATTGGCCAGCTGCTGTAATTCATAAATATTTGATCCTTCATGATCCGATATACTTGTCATATTATAAGAATTGATGCCATTTAATAATATCTGATTGGCAAGAATCCCACACTGTTTCTCCACGTAAGAAGTCTGCTGCTCCATCGCCTTTTTTTCGTAAGAACGCACCAGACGGTTAGTACCAAAAGAGAGCATTCCGTAAAGAGCCACCATACAAATGACTCCGACGATCAGCTTCATAGGGATATATCGGAACACATTTTTTACATTAATCCTGGAAATAATATCCTACCCCCCATTTCGTGTGGATATATACAGGCTCACCCGGATTCTTTTCGATCTTTTCTCTAAGCCGTCTGATATGTACATCCACGGTACGAACATCTCCAGGATAATCATAGCCCCAGACAATGTTTAACAGATTTTCTCTGCTGTACACCTTGTTCGGATGGAAGGAAAGGAGCTCCAGAAGATCATATTCTTTGGCTGTCAGCTTGACTTCCTTTCCATCCGTAAATACTCTTCTGCTGTCACAGTCAATTTTAAGACCATTTTTCTCAAGAATTTTCTTCTTCTCATCTTCTGTTGTCTTTTTGGAACTTCTGCGCATAATTGCCTTGATTCGGGCCTTCACTTCCAGAATATTAAAGGGTTTCGTAATGTAATCATCCGCCCCGTACTCCAGACCGAGAATTTTGTCCATATCATCACCCTTTGCGGTTAACATAATAATGGGCATATTCGAAAATTCACGAATCATCTGGCATACTTCAAAACCATTTAATTTCGGAAGCATCACGTCAAGCAGAACGATATCATACTCCGTTTTTTTCGCCATCTCCAGCGCTTCTTCCCCATCGTATGCACAGTCCACTTCCATATCGTCCTGTACCAGCGAGAACTTAATCCCCTTCACTATCAAACGTTCATCATCGACAACAAGCACTTTCTTTCCCATAATACACCTCAGTTATACTGTAATTGAATCTTTAATCTTCTCAAAAATGCCATCTCCAATTCCGCTGACATTTTTAATGTCCTCTATAGAAGAAAAAGAACCATGTTCTTCACGGTACGCCAGAATAGCTTCTGCCCTCGTCGCGCCAATCCCGGACAATGTTGTCAGTTCCTCGGAAGAAGCGGTGTTCAGATTCACCTTCTGCTCATTTCCCGCAGCTTCTGGCACATTTTCACTTATGAAACCTTCCGTTTTCGAAGAATCATATATTCCACGTTCCTCCGATTGCTGAAAATCCGCTTCCGACGGTACATACAGCTGACTGCCATCTGACAAAACCTGTGCCAGATTCACCGCAGTGGTGTCTGCCTTTTTCGTGAATCCACCTGCGGTTTCCACCGCTTCCCCTGCCCGGGTTCCCGCCGGTAGCCTATAAAGTCCCGGGTTTTTGACACATCCGCAGACATGAACAAAAATTTCAGAACTCTCTGTGGGATTCGATCCGGTTTCCGAAGATTTTTCCGATAATAATTCCTGTTCTGATGTCCTTTCGTCAGCCAGATTTCTCTCAAAATCCGAATGCCGGTTACACGCAGTCAGCGCAAAAACACAGCAACAAATCAACACGATCCCAATTCTTTTCTTCTTTTTTATCTCATACTTCAAATTCAGAACACTCCTTCCAAAAATGAAGCAGATCCATAACAATTACAAATAGAATTTCCTTTTTAGAAAATATCCGTAATCTAATATATAATACCTAATATTTATTTTAAATACAAGGGGTTTCGTTTACGAATTCTTTCCACAGAGAAGTTATTTCTGTCTCTACCCTCTGATTTTGAAAACCACAATACCGGCAAGAAATAAAAGCGTTCCCAGAAGCTTCATCCAGTCGAATCCCACCTTCTCCACTCCAAACCAGCCAAATACCTCAATGAGATATGCCACGATCAGCTGAGCAGCCACAATCAACATCACTGCCTTTGCCGGTCCCAGGGAAGACATCCCCATAATGACTGTAAAGGTAATGAATGCCCCAAGAATTCCCCCTGTCAGAAGATATTTGGGTTCCACTGTCATAAGATTGGAAAAGGATGTCATATTTCGTTCCTTTATAAACCAAATGCACAGGCAGACCAGAAATCCGGTCAGCTGTACAAAAGTATTCGTGATCCAGGATCCTGTTTTTTCTGTGACCTGCGTATTAAATACACCCTGAATACTCATCAGGGCACCTGATACCAGAGCTGCAATCATTCCAAACATAAAAGACCTCCATTTCAGGGTTCGAAAGGAACCCTGTCTTTAGTATGGAAGTCTTATCTTTTTTTATTCTATTTATTGCAAATTACATGCCTGCAAACTCTGTTCCAGAATCTGAATCATCTCATCAACATGCTCCTTGGTAATCACCAGAGGCGGAACAAAACGGATAATATTGGCTCCTGCTGAGATTAAAATCAGGCCTGAATCCATCGCTTTCAGAATGATATCCGCCACAGGGCCTTCGAATTCCAGACCCTGCATCAGGCCAACTCCTCTGTGATCCACGATGGAAGTATATTTTTCTTTCAATTCTTCCAGTTTTTCATAGAGATAGGGACCAACTTTATTGACATTTCCCACAATATCCATCTCATCAAACAAATCATATACTTTGCTCACCGCAGCTGTGGCGAAAGGATTTCCTCCGTAGGTCGTTCCGTGATCCCCCGGTACAAGGGCATGAGATGCTTTTTCATTGGTCACAAAAGCTCCCACCGGCACTCCACAGCCAAGGGCTTTGGCAAGGGCCATCACATCCGGTTTTACTCCATATAAATCATGAGCATAAAGGGAACCACATCTTCCCATACCGCATTGTACTTCATCAAAGATAAGGAGAATATCTTTTTCATCACAAATATCACGAAGTCCCTGCAAAAATTCCTGCTTTGCAGGGTAGATACCGCCTTCTCCCTGTACTACCTCACAGATAATACCACAGGTTTTATCTGTAATTTTTGATTTCACATCCTCCAGATCATTGAAATCTGCAAAAACCGCTCTCATAGGCACCGGCACGAAACCGTCCTGATAATGGGCATTGCCAGTTACTGCGAGAGCTCCCTGACTTCTTCCGTGGAAGGAATGATTCATGGCAATGAATTCATAATCCCTGGAAGGATCTTTCAGGTAAGCATATTTTCTTGCCACCTTAAGCGCTCCCTCAATGGCCTCCGTACCGCTGTTTGTGAAAAATACTTTTTCCATTCCGGAGGTTTTCACAATTTTTTCTGCGGCATCAATGGCCGGCTGATTATAGTATAAATTCGAAGTATGTAATATTTTATCAATCTGATTTTTCAGGGCGTCATTATATTCCTGATTCTGATATCCCAGAGCAAATACTGCAATACCTGCTGCAAAGTCCAGATATTTTTTCCCGTTCATGTCATAAAGGTAGACACCCTCACCTTTTTCCAGAACGATCTGATAACGATTATAGGTTTTTAAAATATATTCCTCTCCTCGAGTCATATATTCCTGCATGTTACTCATAATATTTCCTCCTGCTGTTTTCTGCTGGTATGATTCACCCTACTAAAATAAAGGTTCTTTTAAAATAGCAGTACCGATACCTTTCTCTGTAAAGAACTCCAGTAACAGACAATGTGCTACACGACCATCCAGAATATGAACTCTGGAAACTCCCTGTTCAATGGCATCGATACAATTGTTTAATTTCGGAAGCATACCGCCGCCAACAACGCCGTTGGCAATAAATTCTTTGGCTGTGTTCACATCCATCTCGGAAATCAGTGTTTTTTTGTTGGATGGATCCACAAAGACACCTTCGATATCTGTCAGGAATACCAGCTTTTCTGCTTCCATGGCTTTTGCCACACCGCAGGCTGCATCATCGGCATTAATATTATACGCTTCATAATCTTCATTAAGACCAACCGGTGCGATAACAGGAATAAAATCACGGTCCATCAGAGTCTCCAAAAGCTCCGTATTTACGCTTTTTACATCACCCACATAACCGATGTCTTTGCCATCGGGCATCTTTTTATTGACACGGATCATATTTCCGT
Source organism: Eubacterium sp. (assembly GCA_022764265.1). Classification (GTDB taxonomy): domain Bacteria; phylum Bacillota; class Clostridia; order Lachnospirales; family Lachnospiraceae; genus Anaerobutyricum. The sequence goes on from JALERO010000235.1 coordinate 18,799, forward strand.
CTTTTCCACAGAGACCAACGGCATTCACTCCCAGCTTCTGCATCATACCGACCAGCTCTTTATTTACTTTGTTGAGAACCATCTCCGCAATGTTCATGGTCTCTTTATCCGTGATACGAAGACCATTGTAAAATTCGGATTCTTTTCCGCTTAATTTGACCCATTTGCTGATTTCTTTTCCACCACCATGGACAATGATCGGTTTCAGACCAATTAACTTCAGCAAAGCGACATCTTTAATGACATTATATTTTAACTTTTCATCCAGCATGGCACTTCCGCCATATTTTACGACAATAGTTTTTCCATAGAAACGGCGAATGTACGGTAAAGCTTCAATCAGAGTATTCGCTTTTAACATGACATCATCGACATTATTATATTCCAACATTTTTCTTCCTTTCTTTCTGACTTCAGAGAATTCAATCAGATGTTCCACTGAATTCTTCGTCTTTTTCTTTATATCCTGTGATTATGAACGATAATCCGCATTAATTTTTACATATTCATAGGTGAGGTCGCAGCCCCATGCCGTTGCTTCTCCCTCGCCGGCATGAACATTTAAGATAGCCTGAACCGGATTACCGGACAGAATTTCCGTGGCCAGATCTTCGCTGTAGTCTGTTGCCACTCCATTTTCCACGATACTAAGAGTACCATGTTCACTTTTCAGGGTAATATCCACTTTTTCCGGATCAAAGCTTGCTCCGCTGTAGCCCATGGCACAGAGAATACGTCCCCAGTTGGCATCCTTTCCAAATATCGCTGCCTTTGTAAGACTTGAACATACCACTGCCTTGCTGATTTTCTTTGCATCTTCTTTTGTGGCAGCTTCATGACAAATAACCTCAAAAAGTCGGGTACATCCTTCCCCGTCTCCGGCAATTTGTTTTGCCAGATAGGTAAGAACAGTCTGAAGAGCTTCCTCGAAAACAGCCATATCTTCACTTTCTTTTGTGAGAACCGGATTTTCTGCCAATCCGTTACATAAAACCAGGCAGGTATCATTGGTGGAAGTATCGCCGTCGACAGAAATCATATTGAAGGAGTCCTCCACCTGTGCTTTCAGAATCTCCTGTAACAGAGGCTGCTCGATGGCCACATCACTGGTGACGAAAGCAAGCATGGTTCCCATATTCGGGTGAATCATTCCGGAGCCCTTGCACATTCCGCCAATGGTAACTGTCTTTCCTCCGATGGTACATTCCACCGCAATTTCCTTCTTGTGGGTATCTGTTGTAAGAATGGCCTCCGCTGCCAATGTTGCCGCTTCCGCCGTCTGTTCTTTTGCCGGAACCAGCATCTCGATTCCTTTTTTCACCACATCCATATTCAGCTGAGCACCGATGACTCCCGTAGAGCTGACCAGTACATTTTCCGGTTTGATATCCAAAAGTTCTGCGGTAATCTCCGCTTCCATTTTACAGTTATTGTAACCAACCTCACCGGTACAGGCATTGGCGATTCCACTGTTTACCACAACCGCCTGTGCCATTCCCTGTTCTGCCACAATCTCCTGATCCCACAGAACCGGAGCCGCTTTTACGATATTTCTGGTAAAGGTTCCGGCACAAACTGCCGGTACTTTTGAATAGATCAATGCCATATCCTTGTTGGTTTTTCCTGCTTTTATTCCTGCACGGAGTCCCGCTGCTTCAAATCCCTTTGGCGCTGTCACTCCTGAAGTTATCACTTTCATTTCTGTATCTCCTTCTATATTAATCATCATTCTTATTACGGGAATACCGGAGGCATCATCAATCCGGTATTTTCCGGAAGCCCAAACATCAGGTTCATATTCTGTACTGCCTGCCCTGCAGCTCCCTTTACCAGATTGTCCATGGCTCCCATCATGATCACACGATTGGTTCTCGGATCTTTCTTTATGTTCACATCCACGTAATTGCTTCCTTCCACCCATCTTGTTTCCGGACAGATTCCATCGGAAAGAACGCGGACAAATTGTTCATCTTTATATGTATCCTCATAAAGAGTACGAATCTCTTCCTGACTTACATCTTTGATCAGATTAGCATAGGCAGTTACCAGAATTCCTCTGTTCATCGGAACCAGATGAGGCGTAAAATTAATCACCGCCTCAGTTCCTGATGCATAGGAAAGCTGTTCCTCAATCTCCGGCGTATGTCGATGGCTTGCAACACCGTAAGCTTTAATACTCTCATTGACTTCACAATATAAATTATTGACCTTGGCACCTCTGCCGGCTCCGGAGGTTCCGGATTTGGCATCGACAATGATAGATTTCATATCAATCCATCCGGCTTTTGCCAAAGGATAAATGGACAGGAAGGAACAGGTTGGATAACAGCCCGGATTAGCAATCAATCTTGCTTTTTTTATCTCCTCCCTATTCACTTCGCAGAGACCGTAGACTGCTTCTTCTATAAACTGTGGGCTGCCATGTTTGATTCCGTACCATTTTTCGTAGGTTTCCACATCCTTAATACGAAAATCTGCACTGAGATCGATTATTTTTACCTTGGACAAAATATCTTCATTCACTAATGTACTGCAAAGACCCTGAGGCGTTGCGGTAAAAATCACATCCACTTCCTCACAGAGCTTCTCCATATCCTCTCCCTTACAGATATCCGGCACCAGCTGGAACATATTCTGAAAAACACTGGCATAAGCCTGATCCGCATAGGTTCTGGAACCATACCATTTAATCTCCACATCTTTATGTCCTAATAATATCCTGACGATCTCCTGACCGGCATAACCGGTGGAACCGATAATTCCTGCTTTTATCATTAATCTCATCCTCTCTTTATATCTGCTTTCTTTCAAGAATGCCTCAGCATTCTTGCTACGAGATACATTAACGCTAGTTGTTTATTATTACACATTTTTCGTTATATTACAAGATTTTCTGATTCGTCCTTCATTTTCTTTTGCAATACAAAGTGTAAAACAGGTTATTTGTTCTTATTTATAAAACGAAATTGCATATTTATTAGCTTCTGGTTCATAATTATACTGCTTTATTGCATAATATGCAAGCATTAATTAATAATTATTAATAAATTCAAAAAATATCTTGCATATTATTCCAGAATGACGTATAGTATAGTGAGTCAACATTAATCGAATTTAAGGAGGATATATAGAAATGAGTAAAGGAAAAGTTGTATTGGCATATTCCGGTGGTCTGGATACCACTGCAATCATCCCTTGGTTAAAAGAAGTATATGATTATGATGTTATCTGCTGCTGCGTAGACTGCGGACAGGGCGAAGAATTAGATGGATTACAGGAAAGAGCACTCTATTCCGGTGCTTCCAAGTTATATATTGAAGATATTACCGATGATTTCTGTGAGAACTACATTATTCCATGTGTACAGGCCGGTGCCATTTATGAGAACAAATATCTTCTCGGAACATCCATGGCTCGTCCGGGAATTGCAGCCAAATTAGTGGAAATTGCAAGAAAAGAAGACGCCGTTGCCATCTGCCACGGTGCTACCGGAAAAGGAAATGACCAGATTCGTTTTGAGCTTGCAATCAAAGCATTGGCACCTGACATCCAGATTATTGCTCCATGGAGAGATTCCAAATGGAATATGGATTCCCGTGAAGCGGAAATCGAATACTGTAAGGCTCACGGCATTGATCTTCCGTTCGCGGCAGACAGCAGCTACAGCCGTGACCGTAACTTATGGCACATCAGTCACGAAGGTCTTGAATTAGAAGATCCTTCTCTGGAGCCTAACTACGATCATCTTCTTGTCTTAAGTGTATCTCCGGAAAAAGCTCCGGATGAACCGGAATTCGTAACCATGACCTTTGAACAGGGTGTTCCAAAATCTGTTAACGGTGTGGAAATGAAGGTTTCCGACATCATCCGCAAGTTAAATGAACTGGGTGGAAAACACGGTATCGGTATTGTGGATATCGTAGAAAACCGTGTGGTTGGTATGAAATCCAGAGGTGTGTATGAAACTCCTGGCGGAACCATTTTAATGGAAGCTCAGAAACAGTTGGAGGAACTGGTACTTGACCGTGCTACCATGGAAGTGAAAAAGGATATGGGCAACAAACTGGCTCAGGTTGTCTACGAAGGAAAATGGTTCACTCCTCTGCGTGAAGCCATCCAGGCTTTTGTAGAATCCACACAGAAATATGTGACCGGTGAAGTAAAATTCAGACTTTATAAAGGCAACATCATCAAGGCCGGAACCACATCTCCATACAGCCTTTACAGTGAGTCTCTTGCTTCTTTCACCACCGGAGATTTATATGATCATCACGATGCAGATGGATTTATCACATTATTTGGTCTGCCACTGAAGGTTCGTGCAATGAAGATGCAGGAAGTAGAAAAGAATAACAAATAATGAAACGCATTGATTTTGAAAATGGTACCATTACCAGTAATATTTTAAATGCTGCGCTACCCATGCTTGTAGCGCAGCTTTTGAGTCTTTTATATAATATCGTTGATCGAATTTACATTGCCCGGATTCCGGAAATCGGTACCACTGCCCTTGGCGCAGTTGGACTCTGTTTTCCAATCGTGGTAATCATCACCGCCTTCAGTAACCTGTTTGGAACTGGAGGCGCACCTGTTTTTTCCATCAATCGTGGTAAAAAAGATTATAAAAAAGCCGAAATGATCATGAATACTTCTTTTTCCATGCTTTGTGTCGGTGCACTTGTTCTCATGGTAACAGGGATGATATTTGCTCGTCCAATATTAGTACTTTTTGGGGCTTCTGACGATGCGCTGACCTTCGCCTGGCCTTATCTGATGATTTATCTGATGGGAACGCTTCCTTCCATGATTGCTACAGGAATGAATCCATTTATCAACGCGCAGGGATATGCCACCATCGGAATGCTGTCTGTCATGATCGGTGCTGTTTCCAATATCATTCTGGATCCGGTTTTTATTTTTGTATTTGGTCTTGGTATCAAAGGAGCCGCCATTGCAACGGTGATTTCACAAATATTTTCGGCTTCTTTTGTTTATTATTTTTTGAAAAAGAAGGCAGAATTAAAGGTGAGATTACTTCAAAAAAATGAAATAAAAGAATGTACTTCTTATATGAAAGATATTGTCAGTCTGGGCAGTGCAAGTTTTATCATGCAGCTGACCAACAGTCTGGTAACGATTTGCTGTAACAGCGTTCTTTCTGATATTGGAGGCGATATCTATATCTCTGTTATGACGATCGTATCCAGCGTGAGACAGATGGTGGAAACACCGATCTATGCCATTAATGATGGTTCTTCCCCGATCATCAGCTATAATTATGGAGCCAGACGTCCTGCCAGGGTAAAAAAAGCCGGTGCTGTTATGACCTTGATGGTGTTTTTATATACCGGCATTGTGTGGAGCATAATCATATTAGAACCGGGAATTCTTATTGGCATATTCAGTTCGGATCAGTCTCTGATTGCCGACGCCATTCCTGCACTGAAAACCTATTTTGCTGCATTTATTTTCATGGATCTGCAATATATCGGACAGACTATTTTTAAGTCTCTGAATAAAAAGAAACAGGCAATCTTTTTTTCCTTACTTCGAAAGGTATTCATTGTTGTTCCTTTGACTTATCTTCTTCCTTATACATTTCATCTGGGAACAAATGGAGTGTTTATGGCAGAACCGATTTCCAATGTGATTGGAGGAACATTATGTTTTACAACCATGTTGTTTCTTGTTTTGCCTGAATTAAAAAAAATGCAGACCCAAAGCTAATTACTTCCATACATATTTTCCATCCGACGTTTTATACTAACCATATTTCAAAAGGAGTCGGATGTTATGGCAAAGCAATTGATAAAAAAATTCCTCCAGGCAGTCTTTCTAATCTGCACCGGAGGAATGACTTATTATAATTTTGAAGTTCTTTTTCGTGGTTTTTCACACATTTCCATGTTTCTATGCGGAGGCCTCAGTTTTTATACTGTTGGTTGCCTGAATGAATCTCCGAATAGACATATTCCTTTTCTTTCCCAAATGTTTCTTGGCAGCCTGATCATTACCGCCTACGAATTCATTACAGGTGTTATTGTAAATCTCCATATGCATCTGAATGTCTGGGATTATTCCAAAATGCCCCTCAATATAAAAGGGCAGATTTGTCTGCCCTTCTCTATCTTATGGTTTTTTCTCTCTCCCATCTGTATTGTCGTAGATGATTATATCCGATACGGACTATTCGGACGGGAAAAACCAGATTATTCACTTAAATCATAGGTTCTATGATCTATAAAACCTTGGATAAAAATTCCTGTGTTCTCGCTTCTTTCGGGTTGGAGAAAATTTCTTCCGGAGTACCCTGCTCAAGGATAATACCCTCATCCATAAACATAACACGGGTACCAACCTCTCTGGCAAATCCCATCTCGTGGGTTACAACAGCCATGGTCATACCGTCATCTGCCAGCTTTTTCATAACCTCTAAAACCTCTCCTACCATTTCCGGATCCAGCGCGCTGGTCGGCTCATCAAAGAGCATCATCTTCGGCTTCATGGCAAGGGAACGGACAATGGCAATTCTCTGTTTCTGTCCACCGGAAAGCTGTCCCGGATATGCATCTGCCTTTTCTTCCAGATTAACCAGTCTCAAAAGACGCAATGCCTCCTCCTTTGCCTCATCGGCTTTCATTAATTTCAGACGGGTCGGTGCTAGGGTGATATTTTCCATGATTGTTTTATGTGGAAACAAATTAAAATGCTGAAATACCATTCCCATATGCTGACGCACTTTATTAATATTTGTTTTAGGGTCTGTAATATCAATTCCATCAAAGATTACCTGCCCGGAGGTTGGGCGTTCCAAAAGGTTCATGCATCTTAAAAAAGTGGACTTACCGGAACCGGAAGGACCGATGATTACAACTTTTTCTCCAGGAGTGATATGTTCGTTGATATCACGCAATACCTGATGATCTCCAAAAGATTTACATAAATTTTTAACGGATATCACTTTCTCTCAATCTCCTTTCCAGTTTACTCATAATCCATGTAAAGAACATGACAATGGCAAGATAAATGACAGCTACCACCATCAAAGGCAGTAATGCATCAAAGGTTATACCACGAATGATGTCTCCACCTCTGGTCAGCTCGTTTAAACCGATGTAACCACAGATTGAAGTTTCTTTTAATAAGGTAATCATTTCATTTACCAGTGCCGGTAAACAGTTTTTAATCGCCTGAGGCATGATGATCTGCATCATAGTATCAGCATAACCAAGTCCCAGAGAGCGACCGGCCTCCATCTGTCCCTGATCTACGGACATGATACCGGAACGGAAAATCTCTGCCACATAGGCACCGGAGTTAATTCCAAAGGTGATGACCGCAACCATAACCTTGCTGTTGGAGGTTGCCAAAAATACGAAGAACATCAGCAACAGCTGTACCAGCGTTGGTGTTCCACGGATAATTGTCAGATAAAGTCGACAGATAGTATTGGCCACTTTCAGTAAAAAACCACCCAAGCCCTTTGTCTGTTCCTCTTTCAGCTGATCGTGGGAAGTACGTATAATTGCCACGAAGGCACCGAGTACAAGACCCATGATGAGTGCCAGGAAGGTTACCTCCAAAGTAACCTTTAAGCCATCAATAATATAAATATAACGTTGTTTCTCCACAAAGTCCAAAATAAACTTTGCCTGTATATCAGAAAACCATTCGTTCAAATTATTCTCCTACACTTTCTTTCTCTATGAAGATAAATTATTCTGTTATCCTATCCGTACACGGTTCAAGAACGCCAAGTCGTTCTTGAACCGTGTACGGATAAAAAGGGACTGGTAATTATCAGTCCCCATTGATTGATCTAAATATTATAACTATTCAGCTACAATGTATTTGTCAAGAATTGACTGGATTGTTCCATCAGCTTTTAATTCTTCTAATGCACCGTTAACTGCTTCCAGTAATGCTTCGTTGTCTTTGGAAATACATGCTGCATATTCTTCTTCTACATATTCTGTATCAAGAATTCTTAAGCCTTCATTGCTGTCAACAAAGTTAAGAGCCGGCTGATTATCAATGATAACTGCATCAATTTTTCCCTGTGTCAGAGCCAGAATTGCATCAGCACCTTTATTGTACTGTTCTACATTTTCAGCGCCGTAATCATCTGTTGCGTAGATGTCACCGGTTGTGGATAACTGTACACCGATCTTCTTACCTGTCAGGTCATCGAGAGACTGAATATCGGAATCTTCTTTTACGATAACAGACTGGATACCTGTTGCATAAGTATCAGAGAAGTTGACGGTCTGAAGACGTTCCTCTGTGACAGTCATACCTGCAAGACCCATATCCGCTTTACCTGTCTGTACTGCAGTGATGATAGAATCAAATTCCATATCTTCAATCTTTAATTCAAGTCCAAGCTTATCAGCGATTGCCTGTGCGATCTCAGCATCAATACCTACAATTTCGCTTCCTTCATAATATTCATATGGTGGAAAATAAGCGTTGGTAGCCATTGTAAGAACACCGTCAGTAACAGTGGAAACTGTAGCTTCACCGGCTGCTGCTGTTGCATCTTCTGCTGTGTCTGTGCTCTTTGAACCACATCCGCAAAGTAATGTAGCTGCCATAACTGCTGATAA
>JALERO010000009.1 GCA_022764265.1 Eubacterium sp.
AAAAATGTTACTCAGGATATGATATTACGTATGCTGGAGAAAGGTAAATACGACTACGACGAAATCGCAGAAATTGCAGGCACTTCTGTAGAAACAGTGAAAAAAATGGCAAAATCAGCTGTAATTGTACCCAAATAATTATTGCTTGCTCAAATCGAAAATTGCCGCCGAGAGGGCAACAATTTTCGATTTAGGTGCGGCGGGCGAGAAAGAGCCACTTAACTATGTTATACCATGGATTTTTTATTGTTACGTTTAGAAGTTTCTCTTTCTTAACATAACAGCCGTTTCATCTGTTATACTAATTATTCTCTTCCTTTTCCATTCGTGGTTTTATTCCCATATCTTCATTATAAACAGCGTATTTTCCTTTTCCTGTCTGTTTGACATAGTAGAGTGCTCCGTCTGCCTGGGCAAAGAGTTCTTTTGAAGATATTTTTGCGGAATTTGCAATGGCAATTCCGATGCTGCATGGGATATTATCCAGTTCCGGAACTTCAATGGTACGAATCTTATCAAGAATATTCCGAGCACGTTTTTTTACAATTTCTTCATCCTGAATTCCCGGCATGAACATAATAAATTCATCGCCACCAAATCGTCCGACGATATCTCCTTTTCGGAACTGACTTCGAATAGCATCTGCCACATTTTGAAGAAATTCATCTCCATAGAGATGTCCCAGAACATCATTTACTTTCTTGAAATCATCCACATCGAGTAACAGCAGGCTTCCTCCACCGTATTGTTTTAATGATTCCGCAATCTTCTGTTTGGCAGCATCATGGTTCAGAAGATTCGTCATGGTATCTTTCTGGGCTTTTTCTTTCCAGCTCTTTGTGATCTGAACATCCTCTTCAATATCATCGGCTCTGCCTACAATACGATATACTTTGCCCTGGTCATCGGCTACGCTGGTATAGTATGAGCGCATCCATCGGTATTCTTCTCCAAAAAATCTGCCCTTAAAATCCACAGTGCCACTTATATTTTTCTCAAGGGATTCTTTATAGGCAGCTCCGAGGGTATCTGCAGTATCCGGATCGAGCCAATCCTGATTGTGAAGATTCTCAAAGAAATGTTCAACAATTATTTCTTTCATGCCGCCTTCTTTCAAACTCACATGAATGGTGCAGCAATCGGTTGCCGGATCATAATCATAAGTAATCATTCCCGGCAGTTCCGTGAGTTTCTGACACATGGTCTGCCGCCACCACTGCTCTTTTTCCAGATGACGTAATTCGGCCTCCATGGCATGCTGGTTACTGACATCTTCGACTAATGCGAAAATAATATACCCTTTCGTTCCGGAGGAAAGACACCGACAGGAGCAGGAAATCCAGTGTGCGCTTTGATCGATAAACAATTCGCAGGAAGCCATTCCTTTTTCTCCCGCTTCTTTTAATGTATTTATTGCAATTCGGGCATTTGCATCATCAAAAAATGCGATCAGATGATTGCGGTATTTCTTACATTTTGAACGGCAAATACCAATCACATCAAAAAATGCATCGTTTACCAGAATCGGACTGACATTTTCCTCACTGAATTCCAGCAAAATTGCTCCTCCGATACAATCATTAAAAATAAATGAACTATTGCTTCGTGAATCCAGAAATTCAGCAATATTATAGAGTCCGTCTCCCTGAAAATTATAATTGACGGTCTCGACCAGAGACTCTTTTAATATCATTTCAAACTTTTCCGCAGAAAGTGGCCGGGAGAAGAAATATCCCTGCATCAGGTTACAGCCCATATTTTTCAGAAAATCTGCCTGTTCTTTTGTCTCAACTCCTTCTGCAATCACCGGAATATCCAGCCATCCGGCCATCCGAATCACCGAGTTTAAAATCATGCCACCCCGAAAACTATTATGGGCATCATCCAAAAAACGCATATCTATTTTCAGAATGTCTACCGGTACATCCTTCAGCATATTCAGAGAAGAAAATCCGCTTCCGAAATCGTCCATCTCCACAATATAACCCATGGTCTGCAAATGTTTTACCACCTCAATGAGCTTTTCCGGACGACCCATATAAGCCCCTTCTGTGATTTCCAGATGCAGCATTTTTCGTGGAATATGATATTTCTCAATCAATTTCTCCAGCTCAGAATAAAAAACCAGATCTCCCATGTCAAGACGTGAAACATTTACCGAAAAAGAGGCCGGGATCCTTTTTCCATACAAATCCATCCAACGACGTATGTAACGGCAGCTTTCTTCCCAAATATATCTATCAAATTCAAAAATCAGGCTGTTTTTTTCCAAAATTGGGATATATTCTCCAGGAGAAATCTCACCTAAAGTCGGATGTTCCCATCGACTCAGGGCTTCTGCTCCAATGATTTTTCCGTTGTTATAATCATATTGAGGCTGAAACCAGACCCGAATCTTCCTCTGTTCCATGGAATCGCGCAAATAACGACAAATTTCCTGTTCTCGAACTTGAGAATCCCATAAACTGTCATTATAAAATGCCACTCGGCTTCCGTTCTTACTTTTAATACTTTTCTGAGCTATATTTGCGCAGTCCAGCATTCGGCTGATATTCCTCTGTTTGATGTCATTTTCGTTAATCAGATAAATTCCCACTGCAATTTCAATCTCATATTGATAACTGACTCCGTTGAAAAAGTTTTTAATCTGATCACTTTTTACCTGAATTCTTTCGGTCAGCTCTTCTGCATTCTCATACACATTTAATGCAACCATATTATCCGCTGACACTCTGGCGCACACTTCCCCCTCTTTCATGTCATTGGAGATAATCTCTGCCCATCGACGAATTAAACGGTCTCCCGCTTCATATCCAAATTCATCATTTATAAACTTAAAGTGCTTAATATCTGCAAATGTAATGGCATATTTTTTGCCGGAATCCGATCGTAATATTTTAAGTGCTTTTAATTTAAATCCCTCGAAGTTCAGACATCCGGTAAGTTCATCAATGTAATGCATTTTCTGATTCTGCTCCATCAACTGTTCATTTTGCATTTCCATTAAGTGGAGCATTTTTTTCTGTTTAGAAAAAAGTCGAATCGTATTACTCACTCGTTTTCGAATTATCATTGGTGAAGCATCGCGATTAATATAATCCATCACACCGAGATCGTATGTTCTTTTCACATACTCCGAAGAAGCTTCAGCAGATATTATCATTACCGGAATATCTTCAATCCAGTGTCTTGTATTCATCACCTGAAGAACATCAAAGCCATTCATACGGGGCATGACAATATCCAGAAGAATCAGTGACACCTTATCCTGATATGTATTCAACACATTAATTGCTTCTATGCCATCTGATGCTTCCAGAATTTCAAATTCATCTTTCAGCATATTTTTCAGAAGTACTCTGTTGATTTTTGAGTCGTCTACAATTAGAATATTCAGTTTGTCATCTTTTTTCTTTTCCATATCGGAACCTCATTTCAAGTGAATGCTAAAGCTGCTTATTGGTTTTATTATCCTATTTTTTCATAATATTGTCAACGAACCGTGAAAAAATGACCCAAAAAAGTAACTTTTTTATGAGTTTTCTTTAACAATCATCCAAAGATTTCTTTTTTACTTGACAGTAAAACGGGTCATACTATAATATGAAATTGATATTAGGGAGTAGTTAGCACTTTATTTTAAAGTGTTATATTGTTCGTCATCACGCTGCTACAGCCGGATAATATACATCACATGGATTTGTTATGTAACGAGACTTTTATCGTACTTTTTGTGTGCGATAGAGGTCTCTTTTTCTATCTGCACGGATGTATCATTTAGTGTACCAAAGCACGTGCGAAAGGCACAGACAGGAGGAACTATGGAATATTTATTATTATTGGCCGGTTTTGTTCTACTTATCAAAGGTGCTGATTTTTTTGTGGAAGGCTCTTCTTCCATCGCAAAAGCGTTGAAGATTCCATCTATTGTAATCGGGCTCACGCTGGTTTCCATGGGAACCAGTGCCCCGGAAGCAGCCGTCAGTATCACTGCTGCTTTCAGCGGAAGCAGTGATATTTCTCTGGGAAATGTTATCGGATCAAATATTTTTAATTTACTGACCGTCATTGGATGTGCCGCCATTATTCGTCCAATTGATTCTCCAAAGGAAATCGTAAAAAGAGATTTATGGTGGAATCTGGGAATGACCGGCCTTCTTTTCCTGATGATTTTTGACAAAAGCATCAGTCGATGGAACGGTCTCATATTGCTGGCCGGAATGGTCATCTATCTTTTCATTGTCGTAAAAAGAGCAATGGAAAACCGACTGGAAGAAAACCCGGTGGAAGTGATGCCAATTCCAAAAAGCATTGTGTATGTCATTCTCGGGCTGGCAGCTGTCATCATCGGTGGACAGCTTGTTGTCAATAACGCCAGCATCATTGCCCGCTCTCTGGGAATGAGTGATGCACTGGTAGGACTTACCATCGTGGCCATCGGTACTTCGTTACCGGAGTTAGTAACTTCTGTAATGGCAGCCAGAAAAGGAGAACCGGGCATCGCCCTCGGCAATGCAGTGGGAAGCTGTCTGTTCAACATTATGTTCATCCTTGGTGCAACTTCCACCCTCACTCCAATCCATGTGGCAGATGATCTTCTGACTGACACTTTAATATTAATCGCAGTGTCACTCATTGTCATGATCTTCGTCATAACCGGAAGAAAAACAAAACGCTGGGAAGGCGTCACCTGCCTTGCCTGCTATGTGGCATATACGGCTTTTATTATTATGCGATAAACAAACGACGGCAGAGCCGATGACATAAATTTTTTCGCCTCCACCTCGCCGGACGGTTGAGTTCTTTTTAAGAATAGTCGGGCAGTTATAGCGCAATCCACCGGATGCTCATTTCGGTAAAGGGTTTCAACTGTTTTTCAACCATCAATAATCGAAACTCAGCCGGCTTTTTTGCCGAGTTATGGAGTTTTCTCGCCGACTTCTGAGCCCGGAACTTGGATTACGATAAACAAAAGGGCTGACGAAAAAAGCAAAAGCGCAGCTTCTTGTGCTTGCACAGAAGAAGCCACGCTTTGCTTTTGAAGAAGGCGAAGCCTTCCTTTGTGGACTTGCAAAGTCCACAAAAGGCAGCCCGAATCTTTAATCAGAGTCCGGCGAAGCCCAGGCGAAGAACTGCCATAATCGGCTCCACCGGCGTCTGTTTCCTCATAATCGCCCCTCGGCGTCTGTCTATTTATCCTCTTTTATGGCAAACGGATCCTGGTTTGGAGGAAGTACGATATTTAAGATAATCGCTACAATGGCTGCCGGAACAATTCCCGAGCCACCGAAGATTAACTGAACATAGTAAGGCAGTGCATTGGTTGCCGCTGCCGTCGCACCGATACCATAGCCAAGGCCAAGGGCAACGGATACGATGGTGACCTCTCTTGCACCGATCGGCTGTTTGGTAATCAGCTGAATACCGGAAACCACGATGGATGCGAACATCATAACCGCAGCTCCGCCAAGTACAGGCTGTGGCATAATGGATACGATTGCCGCCAGCTTCGGGCAGAATCCACAGATAATCAGGAAGATCGCTCCCACAGAGAGAGCACTCCGGTTCACTACCTTTGTCATGGACACCAGACCAACATTCTGACTGAAGGAAGTATTTGGCAGAACACCAAATAAGGAAGCCAGGGAGGATCCGATACCGTCACAAATCACACCGCCGGAAAGCTCTGTATCTGTAGCTTCCCTTCCCATACCACCTTCAATTACCGCAGAAATATCACCGACAGTCTCAACCGCTGTAACAATGAACATAATCATGATTGGGAAAATCGCTTCCGGTTTAAATACCATTTTAATTGCAGATAATTTTCCAAATCCAATGACACTTGGCAGGGAGAACCATGCGGCATCCTTTACCTGCTGGAAATTCACAACCCATGCATAAGTATATTCTGCTCCTTCTGCATTGATTCCCGTATGAGGCAACACTAATGTCATAATGATAGCCACCACATATCCAACGATAATACCAATCAATACGGAAGCGGAACTAACCATACTTTTCGGATTAAAACAATGTTTAAATACCAGGATTACAATCAATACCAGACATCCCAGTCCCAGATTATAAAGAGAGCCGTAATCAGCCACTCCGTTTCCACCGCACAGATAATTAATGCCCACACTGATTAGTGACAAACCGATGGCCATTACCACACTTCCGGTCACCACCGGCGGGAAAAATTTACGAAGAGGTTTTAAAAAAGCCCCAAGTACACCTTCAAAAAGGCCGCCGATCAGAGAGGCACCCATGATAGCTCCGTAGCTTAAAACGCCGCCACCCAGAGTTGCTGCCACACTCTGATAAACCCCCAGAAAGCCCGAACTGGTTCCCATGATGATCGGCACTTTACCGCCACAAGGACCGATGGAAAACAACTGTACCAATGTAACAATTCCGGCAATGATCATGGCATTCTGCAAAAGAGCGGTTCGCAATTCGCCAAACCCGGCATCTGCCGTCATTCCGCAGGCACCCATAATAATAAGAATCGGTGTCAGATTACCCACAAACATCGCCATGACGTGCTGTAATCCCAGCGGGATTGATTTTGACAGTGGAAGCTTCCCATAAAATTCATAAGGGGAAGCATTGTTAGAAATATCTTGTTTCTTCGTCATAGTTTCTCCTTCTTTCTTTTTCATAAAGAAAAGACATGACAGCATACGGTCATGCCTTCTCTGGCAATATTTATTCCGCATAAATTATAGCAAACCCCTTTCTTACCGTCAATCACATAGTACTTACCTTCAAAAGGAGTTTACCCATTTTTTCTTTCAAAAAATAATAATTTTTTATTGCGATAATTTTTTCGTATTATATTAACTCTGTTAACGCAGCAACATCCTCTTCTCTCGTTGCCCAGCTGGTGGCAAAGCGAACCACCGTATGATCTTCGTCATAGGCTTCCCAGAAGCTGAAACGAACTTTCTCCTGCAAATGTGCCATCTGCTCATTTTCCAGAATCACGAATTGCTGATTGGTCGGGGAGTCAATATAAAATTGATATCCTTTTTCTTCAAAAATCCGTTTTAATTTCTCCGCCATCCGGATGGCATGATGACTGATCTCAAAGTATAGATTGTCTGTAAACAACGTGTCAAACTGGATTCCCAGAAGACGTCCCTTGGCCAGCAATGCCCCATGCTGTTTCACCAGAGTCATAAAGTGACGGGGTGTATTCCCCTTTGTGAACACTACTGCTTCACCGCAAAGGGCACCCACCTTGGTTCCTCCAATATAGAAAACATCACAATATTTTGCGATATCCTGTAAAGATAGATCTGTATGTTTGCTCATCAATCCGTACCCCAAACGTGCTCCATCCAGATAAAGAGGAATTTCGTATTGGTGACAGATGGATGATATTTCCCGAAGCTCGTTTAGAGAATACAAGGTTCCGTATTCGGTAGGATGGGAAATGTACACCATTCCCGGAAACACCATATGTTCATGGTTGCCGTCATTCCAAAATGTGTTCAGACAATCTTCCAATTGATCCGGAGCAATTTTCCCTTGATGTTCCTCCAGAGTAAGCACTTTATGTCCGGTAAACTCAATGGCTCCCGCCTCATGGGTGCTGATATGACCGGTACAGGCTGCCACCACACCTTCATATTTGTCCAGCACCGCATCAATCACCGTAGCATTGGTCTGGGTTCCGCCCACCAGAAAATGAACATCCGCACCAGGACAGCCGCAGGCCTCTCTTATTTTTTTCTTTGCACTTTCACAATAAGGATCACTGCCGTAGCCGGACAGTGACTCCAGATTCGTCTCCA
>JALERO010000028.1 GCA_022764265.1 Eubacterium sp.
CGGGAGACTTTTCGCTGCAGAGGAGACTGTGACAGCTGTGGCTTCTGTGCAGTATACCGCGGCAAAACCGCTGAGACCGTCTATGCGGAATACATAGAAGGCACCCGCACTTTTCAGGAAATCACACAAAGTTATAGATAATAAGGCGCGTAGCGCCCGGATTAAAAGACAAAAGGAATCCGTCTGCATAACATTCGCAATGATTACTTTATGTTATGTGACGGATTTCTTTTTGATTTGCATAGCCTATGTAAACAAAACCTTATAACAGATCCGGATGATCGTACATGTTAATGTATTCCGCAACGGAACGGTCAAATACCTTAATGTGATTGAACAGCCAATCGACAACCTGCTCTTTGATTTCTTCCGCAAAATCTGCACTGGTGCCTTCTGCTTTAAGCTTATCAGATAATTCAGCGAGGGTCACTTTAAACGCCTCGTGTTTGTCTCTGTGTTCTTTCAATCCAGGATAAGAAACATCCTCCTGCAATTTCTCCTCTGCGGTGAAATGGAAAACAGTGTAGTCAATCAGATATTTTAACATTTGGTCGGCTTTATCTGCAGATGAATTATCTTCGCAACTGTTGACAAATTTCTGGATATGTTCAATTAATTCTTTGTGCTGTGCGTCGATGGTTTCATTTCCGGTAATTAAACTGTCATCAAATTCGATATACATGATTTATCCTCCTTGTAAATTAATTACTTGACTCCTATTATAGAATATTATGCGCAGAAAATCATCTGTTTTTTGAATTTTTCGACAATTCCTGTTTTTCGAAAGTGAAGGGGGATAGACAATCCTATGGGTGATAAACAGACGACGGCGGCACCGAAAAAACTTCTGTTATCGGTTAAGGCCGTCCTCTGTTTATCATTTTAAGAAACAAAATCCCCACGGAATACCATTGTTATTGTGGTATTCCGTGGGGTGCTATTGATTAATTGAAAAATTACAGATCAGCTTTCCATAATCCGTGAAGGTTGCAGTATTCATATACAGCAACTGGTTTCTCGTCGCCCAGTGCAAAAGTTGCAGCAGGAGCTTCGCCTGGTTTTAATTCCTTGAACTGTCCGCCGTTCTCTGTCTCAAGATAAATCCACTGGATAAAATGTTCCGGAAGCATTGGATGCTCTACAGAACCAACCTGAACAGTAACAGTTCCGTCTGCTACAGTTGCAACAGGAACATGTTTTTCACCGGCTGCATCTGTTGTGTTAGGAACAAGTTCTTCCATCTTCTGACCACAGCACATCATTGGGACGCCGGATTCTTTTACAATTTTAACAAGGTTACCGCATGTACGACAGATAAAAAATTTTGTGTTACTCATAATAAAATACCTCCTTATATTATCAGTACTTAGAATATTTTCCTGCAGGATAATTACTGCACGTATAATTTATTATACTTCTTTTGCTATATATGTCAATCTATAAAATTAATTTTAAGGGATTGTTTCTGTAAAAAAACACAATATTTTGAGGTAAATACTGCGAATCGACACTAATTGTAGGAATCTCTGTGACGGGGTCAGGACTGGTGAACAACAAAGCCAGTAGGAGCCTGTAAAGTTCACCAGTCCTGACCCCCGAATGAGAAAATAACCTGTCATAAAATTAAAAATATGCTATAATGTTGACACATGATATGATAAAAAATGTGAGGCGTACTATGAATAATATTGTAGAAGATATCATCCGAGGCGGAAAGTTTAAAAAGTTAATTGAAAATGTATTGGTGCATGATGCGCGGGAGATAACCGGTCTGAACCGGATTGAACTGGTTGTGATTTATCTGTTGTATCGGTATGATGAGATTAATACCTTAACAGACATTTGCAAATATTTGCAGATGAACAAAGGGCATATATCGACAACCATGGATGGACTTGGGAAAAAAGGCTATATCATTTGTCAGCGTGATGAGACAGACCGAAGATTCATTCGTTATCGGATAACAGAGAAGGCCGGTGCGATCGTGGAGAATATGGATCGGCTGTGGCTGGAAATATCCCGGCAGATTGTTCTGGGAATCGATGAGAAGGATCTGGAAGTCTTTAATAAAGTGTCCCGCCAGATTGAGAATAATATGAAATTCATGTTGGAACAGAGTGAGAAGTTCTAAAAAGCGGAGAATGCAAAATGTCACATATCATTACTTACATTATAATGTTTACCAGATTGTTTCTGATATCCGGTACATCTGCCCTTATGATGTTTATACTGATTAAAGCAATGTGTGGACAGCAAAGATCAGGGTGGTATTTTGTAACCTACTGGTTTTTCCGTTTTTTTGTTCAGGAAATATTTATTACAGTAGTATGGGCAAATATGTATCAGGATGAATTATGGTATCAGATCGTATATGGTACAGAAACAACGATCAGTTTTATTATAGGGACTCTGGTATATTGGTTTGTCTTTTCGGGAGATATTCTCAAAAAAACCCTGGTTGGATTATTGGTGGACTGTATTTGCGGTGCCATCAATACCATTCCGGTTTTTTTAATCAGTGCATGGGAAGGAAATTTTTACTATGTGAATCAAAGTGGAAGATTTAATTTCCATGATATTTTCATTCCGGTTTTTGGAATGATGATATTTTATCTCTTATATCGATCCTTTTACCCGATGATGCTGCGTGTACGAACCTATGAATTGAAATACCGTCATATCTGGTGGGGTGTGGTAGTAGGGATGTTCACCTTAGCGTTCTTGAACAATCAGGCGGCATCGTTGATTTGGAAAAATAATGATAATACATTGGTATTGCAGATGGTAATTATCATGTTTATTTGTATTGCAACAACAGGTTTCACCATGCTCTGGGTCTACACCAGATCTCTTCGGGAAAAACGCGCATTTTTGTGCGAGAATCGGGATAGGATGGAGAGACATTATGATATCATCAATCGACAGATTCAGCAGATGGAAGTGCAACAGAAGGAAATAACTGTTGGTTTAGAAAAGATAAATCAAATACAGACATTGATGGAGGAAAAAGATTTATATTCAAAAAGTGACAATTCTGCCAAAACAACAGAGTGGATGCAGAATTATATGAATACTTTGAAAAATCGGTATGATGATCTGAAAATGACTCTGTTTTGTGATGATTATGCAGTAGATGCCGTTTTAAGTTGCTTTGTGGAATTTTGCAGAAAGCAGGGAATTCGTACAGATATTTTATTCCAGGGATATCAGAGAAAAAAAGTTGAGGAAGAGGCTGTCATTACCTTGTTAAATAAAATTCTGGAATGTGGAGTGAGAGCAGTCGGGAGATGTTCTGATGGAAAGAAGGAGGATTCACAAAAGCCATGGATTAATTTGCATGTTGCTACAGTGAAAAATCAAATGATTTTTTTCATGGAAGCATTTTGCCCGGAGCCGGACAGAATAAAAAAGAACGTCATAAAAAGGAGCTTACGTCCATGGCTCAAAAAATATGATGGGGTTATGGATATTCGATTGGAAAATAAAAAAATGGAGATTATTATTGGATTGGAAAATGAGTGAGAGGAAACTGAGCTTCAAAGGGATGACATGCCCGATGTTGGAGCTCAGTTTTTTTTTGAAATTTTTCTGAAAAAGGCTTGACAATAGTAGAAAGTCTGTTATAATGCTTTGTAAACAAAAGGTTTGGAAACAAATCTTATTTTTTTACATATGGATTAGCACTCGGCAAAAAAGAGTGCTAACAAAATGCAGAAAGGAAGGTAATATTTTATGCAGTTAAAGCCATTGGGAGATCGAGTTGTTTTACAGCACCAGAAAGCAGAAGAGAAGACGAAGTCTGGAATTATATTACCAGATAGCGCAAAGGAACAACCGCAGGAAGCGATTGTCGTGGCAGTTGGCCCGGGCAAAGAAGTGGATGGCAAAAAGATAGAGATGCAGGTTAAGGTTGGAGATAAAGTCATTTACTCCAAATATGCCGGAACCGATGTGAAGATGGAAGAGGAAGAATATGTGATCGTCGGACAGGACGATATCATTGCAGTTGTGGAAGCTTAGGAAAGAAGGAATGAAAAATGGCAAAGAGTGTATGTTTTGATATTGATGCAAGAAAAAAGATGGAAGCCGGTGTCAATCAGCTGGCGGATACCGTGAAGGTAACCCTTGGACCGAAGGGAAGAAATGTGGTTCTGGATCAGTCCTACGGAACTCCATTAATCACTAATGACGGAGTTACCATCGCAAAAGAAATTGAGCTGGAAGACCGATATGAAAATATGGGAGCTCAGCTGGTAAAAGAAGTTGCTACCAAGACCAACGACGTGGCAGGAGACGGAACTACCACAGCAACTGTTCTCGCTCAGGCATTAATTAATGAAGGAATGAAAAATATCGCTGCCGGAGCTAATCCGATTATTTTAAGAAAAGGCATGAAAAAAGCCTCCGATGCTGCCATTGAAGCACTGGATCAAATGAGCCGTCCGGTTACCGGCAAGGATCACATCGCAAAGGTTGCAGCAATCTCAGCCGGCAATGAAGAAGTAGGAAAGATGATCGCCGACGCCATGGAAAAGGTTGGAGAAAATGGAGTAATTACCATTGAGGAATCCAAAACCATGGCAACCGAAATCAATGTGGTCGAAGGAATGGAATTTGACCGTGGATATCTGTCCGCTTACATGTGTGATGATAAGGAAAAAATGGTAGCCAATATGGAGAACCCATATATCCTCATCACAGATAAGAAGATATCCAACATCAAAGATATTCTCCCATTACTGGAACAGACCGCAACCGGCGGAAAAGAACTGTTAATTATCGCCGATGATGTGGAAGGTGAAGCACTGACCACCTTGATCGTAAACCGGATTCGCGGAACCATCAAGGTCGTTGCCGTGAAAGCCCCAGGCTTTGGAGAAAACCGAAAAGACCAGCTTCAGGATATTGCCGTACTGACCGGTGGCGAAGCTGTCCTGAATGATCTGGGAATGCAGCTCTCCGATGTAACTCCAGATATGCTTGGAAGAGCAAAATCTGTAAAAGTGACAAAAGAAAATACAACCATCGTCGGCGGAGCCGGAACCCAGGAAGACATCGAAGAACGAGTGGCAGGGCTCAGAAGACAGGCAGCCCTGATCGAATCCGATTATGATAGAGAAAAAATTACCGAGCGAATCGCTAAAATGGCTGGAGGAGTTGCAGTCATCCACATTGGTGCAGCAACAGAAACCGAAATGAAAGAAGCCAAATACCGCATGGAAGACGCCTTAAATGCCACAAGAGCGGCTGTGGAAGAAGGCATCATTGCCGGCGGCGGATCCTCTTATGTACATGCGCAAAAAGCAGTGGAAGACCTCATTGCCACTCTGACAGGAGAAGAAAAAACCGGAGCGGAAATCGTCCGGAAAGCACTCGAGAAACCACTTGCAATCATCGCAGAAAATGCCGGACTCGACGGAGCGGTCATCGTCAACAAAGTAAAAGAACAGGAAGATGGTATCGGTTTTGATGCAATTTCCGAAAACTATGTAGATATGCTGCACGCAGGCATCATTGATCCGGTAAAAGTAACCAAGAGTGCCCTTACCAATGCGGTAAGCATCTCTTCTACTCTGTTGACCACAGAAGCAGCGGTAGCAGAAATCAAAGAAGCAGCACCAACGCAGCAGCCAATGCCGGATATGGGATATTAATGTCAAACAGACGCCGACGAAGCAGCCATGAGAGTTCCTCGTCTCTGTTTCCGGGCTGCGCCCATATTTAAAGCAGGACACGGTCATCTGCTGTGCAATCCCAAGATGCCCCGTGTTCTGCTTTTTCTGCCTGCCTTTTAATTCCATTGAGCTTTTAACCAGACGTTTCCCCAACAATAAGACGGCTATATGGCATTAAATCGCGAATCTCGAAGAGGATGCGCGGGCGAAATTAATGTTGTTTATTTTCCATCGTTTTTTCAATCTCTTTCAATTTATCAACGGTATATCCTGTATATTTTTGAATTTTTCCCATTGGTTCATGTTCTTCCAGCATCATCTGGGCAATCAACAAGAAAAGTCTACATAATATAATGGAGTAATCACAAAAAGATATTAACATAATCTCTCAATCATATAAATGTAAATTTTTGACAAAAAAGTGCTTTAATGTGATTATTTTCATAAGTTGCCCTTGACGTATATTCCGGAACACACTATAATACATATTAATTTGATAGGAATTATGCACTATAATTCCGGAAGGAGGACTCATGAAAAATCCACTTCATTACCAGTTATCAGAATACGATTGTGGCCCGACCACCATGCTGAATGCCATCAGTTTTCTCTTTGAGCGTGAGGAAATATCTCCGGTCTTGATACGGAATGTGATGCTGTACTGTCTGGACTGCTATAACGAGGAGGGCATCATGGGAAAGCGGGGGACATCCACTGCGGCTATGATGTTTCTCTGCAACTGGCTCAATGGATTTGGTAAAATTGGACATCTTCCGATTTCCGGAACCTATCTTTCCGGGGAGCGGGTCTGGATTGGCGAGGACAGCCTGATCTGGGATGCCCTTTGTCGAGGCGGGGCTGTGGTGGTTCGCCTATATTATGAGTGTCCTCATTATGTTTTGTTGACTGGGATTAAAGATAGAAAAATTCTGATGTTTGACCCTTATTATGAGGAAGAAGTGATGGAAGAATCCGGTGTGATTTCAGTGAAAGACCAGCCATTTTCCCACAACAAGATTGTAGATCAGAGGTGCTTTAACCGGGAAACGATGGAACTTTATGCTTTGGGGCCGGTAGATGGGCGAGAAGCTGTGATTCTTTTCAATGAAAATACCAGACAGACACCGGAAAAGACCATTGAATATTTCATATAATATAGAAAGGTTTTACAACAATGAAATCTATTACCATAGACGAACTGGAAAGAATGAATCCGGAGACCATAACTGTAATTGATATTCGAAAGGAAGAAAATACTTCCCCGTCCTCTGAAAAAGAGGACTTTTTTTTATACATTTTTACTAAAGAAAAGGACAAAAACACACATTGAAACGAAACAAGCAGAAAAAAACCTGAAAGAACTTTCAAAAAACATCAAAACTATTGAAAATAAATCATAAATCATTATACTGAGGGAAGAAGGAGGGTGTGAAACCATGAAAAATAAAGTGGAACAGTTAAAAGGAAAGCTGATTGTATCCTGTCAGGCATTGCCCCATGAACCCCTTCATTCATCCTTTATTATGGGAAGAATGGCCCTTGCAGCAAAGGAAGGAGGAGCATGCGGAATCCGTGCCAATACCCGTGAAGACATCAAAGAGATTCAGCAGAATGTAGACCTGCCTGTGATCGGAATCGTAAAACGGGATTACGAAGACAGTGAAATTTATATTACCCCAACCATGAAAGAAGTGGACGAGTTAATGGAGGTAAAACCGGAAATCATCGCGATGGATGCAACGATCGCAAAACGTCCCGGCGGACTCACTCTGGATGAATTCTTCCACCAGGTGAAGGAAAAATATCCGGACCAGCTTTGGATGGCGGACTGTTCGACGGTGGAGGAAGCACTTCATGCCGATGAATTGGGTTTTGATTTCATCGGAACGACCATGGTGGGATACACCCCCCAGAGTAAACATTTAAAAATAGAAGCCAATGATTTTGAAATTATAAGAGAAATTGTATCAAAGGCAAAGCACCGTGTGATTGCGGAGGGAAATATCAACACACCGGAGAAGGCCAGAAGAGTGATAGAACTGGGAGCCTTCAGTGTGGTTGTAGGTTCTATTATTACCAGACCGCAGCTGATCACAAAAAATTTCGCAGATGCATTGAGGGGATAATCTATGGAATACTATGTGAAATCAGTGGTACCCATAATTGAATCCAATTACGATAATTTTACCAATCTGGAAAAAACCATTGCAGATTTTTTTATTAAGAATCAGGAAAAGATGGATTTTTCCGCCAAAAAGATTTCCGAAAAACTTTTTGTATCGGAGGCATCTCTTTCCCGTTTTGCAAAAAAATGCGGATACCGGGGATACCGTGAGTTTGTCTATCAATATGAAGAAACCTTTGTGGAAAAAAAGGAATCGATTCAGGAACATACCAGAATGGTTTTAAATGCCTATCAGGAGCTGTTAAATAAAACCTACAGCCTGATGGATGAACGACAAATCCGAAGACTCTGCAAATACATCAGTGAGATGCGCCGGGTCTTTGTCTGCGGTGGCGGGAGCTCCGGACTGGCAGCTCGGGAGATGGAGCTTCGGTTTATGCGAATCGGGGTGGACATCAATTCCATTCAGGACAGTGATCTGATGCGGATGCAGGGAGTATTCCAGAATGAGAATAACATGGTGATCGGTATCAGTATCAGCGGGGAGAAAGAGGATGTGCTCTATCTTCTACGGGAGGCACACAGGAAAAAAGCCAAAACGGTTCTGATCACGGCGAGAAACAGGGATATCTACGAACAGTTCTGCGATGAGGTGGTGTTGATTCCTTCCCTGGCCTACCTGAATCATGGAAATGTGATTTCACCGCAATTTCCGATTCTATTGATGATTGATTTGATTTATTCCTGTTATATTGAACAGGATAAACAATATAAAGAAACCCTACATGACCATACATTAAAAGCATTGAAAGGAGAACAAAAATGATTATTTACGAAGCAAAAGATTACAAGGATATGAGCAGAAAAGCAGCAAATATTATTTCCGCCCAGATTATTATGAAACCAAACTGCGTATTAGGTCTGGCAACCGGATCCACTCCGATCGGAACCTACGAACAGCTGGTAGAATGGTATCATAAGGGAGATCTTGATTTCTCCAAGGTGACCAGTGTAAACCTGGATGAGTACAGAGGTCTGGAGAAATCCAACGATCAGAGCTATGATTATTTCATGCATGAGCATTTGTTCGATAAAGTAAATATTCATCCTGAAAATGTAAACCTTCCGGATGGTATGGCTGAGGATGCAGAAAAAGAATGTAAACGTTACGAAGAGCTGATTCGCTCCCTCGGCGGTGTGGATCTTCAGCTTCTCGGTCTGGGACATAACGGACATATCGGATTCAATGAGCCGGGTGCAGCTTTTGAAAAAGAGACCCATTGTGTAAATCTGACCGAAAGAACCATTGAGGCCAATAAACGTTTCTTCGCATCTGCTGATGATGTTCCGAAACAGGCATTTACTATGGGAATCAAGACAATTATGCAGGCAAAGAAAATCCTGGTTATTGCCAGCGGAGAAGATAAAGCCGAAATCTTAAAAGAAGCCTTTTTCGGCCCGGTCACACCTGCAGTACCTGCTTCCATTTTACAGCTTCATAACAATGTGATTGTTGTGGGAGATCAGGCAGTATTATCTAAACTTACCAATAAAGATGAATATGTGACCAACGCAGATTACAGAAAATAATTTCAGAGAACAAGAGAACAGGAGAATCAGGACAATGATCATTAAAAATGTGAAGGTATATACACCACAGAAAAACTTTGTTCCGGGTGTTGTTGTCACAAGAGACGGACGGATTCATGATGTTCTTCTGGGAGAGGATATATCCGTCAATGCATCGGAAGAGGAGCCGGTTCTGGATGGAGAAGGCAGCTTTTGTTTTCCTGGAATGATTGATTTACATTTCCATGGCTGTAAAGGCTATGATTTTTGTGACGGGACAAAGGAAGCTGTGGAAGAAATTGCAAAATATGAGGCGTCCATTGGTGTCACCGCCATCGCACCGGCAACTATGACTCTGCCGGTGGATGAATTGTGCGATATTCTTGCCAACGGTGCAGCATATCGGGCAGAGCAGCAGAACAAGTCCGTGAAAAAAGAAGCGGATCTGGTGGGAGTCAATATGGAAGGCCCTTTTATCAGTGAAGCGAAAAAAGGTGCGCAGGACGCCAGAAATATCATTCCGTGTGATACGGCAGTGTACCGCAAGTTTCAGGAAGCGGCAGATGGTCTGGTGAAGTTTATCGGAATTGCACCGGAAGAAGGTGACGCCGTTTCATTTATTGAGGATGTAAAAGGAGAGGTGTCGGTATCTCTGGCACACACGAATGCCGATTATGAGACTGCAAAAAAAGCGTTTGATGCCGGAGCAGATCATGCGGTGCATCTTTACAATGCCATGCCTGCATTTACTCATCGGGAACCGGGAGTCGTGGGCGCTGTGGCCGACAGTGAGCATGTGATGGCGGAAATAATCTGTGATGGAGTGCACATCCATCCGGCAACGGTGAGAACCACTTTTAAAATGATGGGGGAAGATCGGATGATTCTTATCAGCGACAGCATGCGAGCTGCCGGAATGCCGGATGGTCAGTATACTCTCGGAGGTCAGGATGTCAATGTAAAGGGAAATAAAGCGACCATGGTTCTGGATGGAGCATTGGCGGGATCCGTAACGACATTGCCGGACTGTGTGAGAACCGTTGTAAAGGAAATGGGAATTTCGCTTGAGACGGCAATCGCCTGTGCGACAATCAATCCTGCCCGGAGTCTCGGAATCGATGCGTTGTATGGTTCCGTGGAACAGGGCAAGAAGGCAGATCTGGTACTCTGGGATGAGAAGCTGCAATTAGTACATGTGATGAAAGATGGAGAAGTAATCTCTTAAGAAAATCCTTTCGAACCGAAAAAGGAGATAAATGGAAAGAAGGTACGATTTCTGACAAAATTCTGACGAAAAGTCAGGGCTTCGTCCAGCTTTTTTGTTGCTTAATAGTAAATTATTTCTAATAAATGCCAATTTTTTATCAACTTTCACCATTCACCGTGGTGAAGTATGATTGTTTTTTTTTCAATTTGGCAATAAAACACACTTTTTTGCAAAATAACTTATGATATAATAACAAAATTCTTGCAAAATTCTGAAAGATGGTATATAATCCTATTCGAATTGAAGTTTAGGGGATAACCAATTCAAAACCAATGTTGCAATTATGACAAATACAAGAGAGGAGGAATACTTAATGGTCGGAATTATTCTCGCTAGTCATGGTGGATTTGCAACTGGCATTTACCAGTCCGTTTCTATGATCTTTGGTGAAGAGCCAAACGTAAAA
>JALERO010000033.1 GCA_022764265.1 Eubacterium sp.
GCCTTTTTGCGAATTGCAGCCAGCAGTTCTTCTTCTGTATGATTTATTTTTATTTTTAATTGGGATATTCTTATCATGTTAAACCTCCCGACCCCGGTTATTTCGCATCCAGGCTGCCCGCCCGGCAACACTTCCACTGGAAAATGCCCACTGCAGGTTATATCCACCGCAGGTTCCATCAATGTCTGTGACTTCCCCGGCGAAAAACAGCCCCGGACAGAATCGGGATTCCAGATGAGCAGTCAGCTCCCGCACATCCACTCCGCCGCGGGTTACCTGGGCTTTCTCATAGCCCATGTAACCATTGATGCGGAGCGTGAAACTTTTTATACTTTCCACCAATCGGCTTATCTCTTCCGTCTTCCACTTTCGGATGGACTGCTCCGCTTCCATTCGGGCTTCCCGAAGAAGAACCGGTACCAACTTTGATGGAAAAAAGCCATGCAAAAAGGACTGGGCTGTTTTATAAGGACATTGCTTCATGTAGGAAAAAAGTAATTCCGACAATTCTGACACAGTTTTTTCCGGCATAAAATCCAGGGACAAACATACATTTTTCTTCTCTTCCAGTGCCACAATGGCAAACCGGCTGATCTGGAACACGGCAACGCCGGATATGCCATAATCCGTCCATTGCAACTCACCGGTTTCCTCTGCAATTTTCTGATTATCAATAATGAGGGTGATATGTGCCTGATTGCGAACACCACTCAGTTTTTTCAAAAAAGGCGCTCCGGATTTTAAAGCAGTCAACGCCGGCAAAGGTTTTACAATATTGTGCCCCATTTTTTTTGCAAATTGATACCCTCTTCCGTCGCACCCAAGCTTTGGACCGGCCAGTCCTCCTGTGGCAATGATCAGACTGTGGCATTGATACGTCTTTTTCCCGGCGGATATCACATAACCGCCCTTCTTTTTTTCAATATTTGTCACATCGGTTTCCAGCAAAATATCCAGATTCGGATTATGAGAAAGGGCTGTCTCAAATGCCTCCCTCACAGAAGCTGCTTGTTCATTATAGGGATATACATATCCATTTTTTTCTTTCGTGTATATTCCCAAGCTATCAAAAAGCTGCCTGGTTTCTTCCAGACCAAATTCAGAAAAAATGCTCCCGGCATGATCAGGAGCATCACTGCGGTAACAGGTTGGAGACTGAACAAGGTTGGTCAGATTACATTTACCATTGCCTGTCACTAATATTTTTTTCCCGAGTTTCTCACAGCGGTCCAGAAGCAGAACATGTTGTCCTTCTTTTGCACTGGCGAGAGCCGCCGACATTCCGGATGGTCCTCCCCCGACAATAATGGTATGATATTCTCTCAATTCAACACCTCATCATTCCCGCACATAACCGCACTGCAATAAAATCTCTTCCTGTTTCTTTTCCATCACAAGCCGTTCTTCATCCACCATATGATCATATCCCATGAGATGGAGCATACTGTGAGCGACTAAGAAGGCCAGCTCCCTCTTGCAGGAATGCCCGTATTCCCGCGCCTGTTCTTTCACCTTGTCCATGGAAATCAGAATATCTCCGAGAATCAGCTCACCGGTTTCAGGATGAAAGGCATCGGGTTCTCTTTCCTCCAGGTCGGAAAAATCTGCTGGTGTCGTATAGGTTGCCATTGGAAATGAAAGGACATCGGTCGGTCGATCGATCTGTCTCTGTTCCAGGTTCACCTGATGAATCTCCTCATTATCAGTGAGCAATACATATACCTGAGATTCATAAGGACAATTCTCATAATCTAGTGCGGTATTGATCACGGTTTGAATGATTGTTTTATAATCAGGAATGAATTTTTCTTCATAACAATATTCTATTTCAATGGTCATTTTCTATCTCCTGTTCTTCCGGCGACACGTTTCTTTCTGGCTTTCTCTTCCTTCTTTTTCTCATATTCATCGTAGGCGCTGACAATCTTCTGCACCAGCGGATGACGAACCACATCCTGACTGGTGAGCATACATACTCCAATCTCGTCAATATTACGAAGAACCCGAAGGGCATCATCCAGACCGGAACGAGTTCCGTCCGGCAAATCCTTCTGGGTCATATCCCCTGTGATGATTGCTTTGGAACCAAAACCGATACGGGTCAGAAACATCTTCATCTGAGCCGGAGTCGTATTCTGTGCCTCATCCAGCACAACAAAGGCATTATCCAGGGTACGTCCTCTCATGTAGGCAAGAGGCGCCACTTCAATAAGACCTTTTTCCATGTTTTTCATGAACGTTTCCGCTCCCATAATTTCATAAAGAGCATCATAGAGAGGGCGAAGATAAGGATCCACCTTGCTCTGAAGATCACCTGGGAGAAATCCAAGCTTTTCACCCGCCTCAATGGCCGGTCTGGTTAAAATGATCCGGTTCACTTCATTGGCTTTGAAGGCCGTGATCGCTTTTGCCATGGCAAGATAAGTCTTTCCGGTTCCTGCCGGGCCAACGCCAAACACGATCATTTTGTCAGAGATCATTCTCACATAATCCTGCTGTCCTTTTGTCTTAGGTTTGATGGGTTTTCCCATCACTGTATGACAGATTATTTCACTGTCAAGATCACTCATGGCAGAAACCTTATCATTCATGGATAACGAGAGGGCATAATTCACATTTTGTTCTGTTATGATGTTGCCTCTTTCTGAAAGCTTCAGGAGTTCATCCACAACCTCCTTTGCCCGTCTGCAATCCTTCTCACTGCCAATCAGTTTTAATTTATCATCTCGAAAAATGAGCGTTACATGCAGAGTCTTCTCCATCTTTTTCATATGACAGTCGAATTGTCCGAACACATTGCCTGCATGAGCCGCTGGAAAGGGAAAATCCATTTCCGCTATATTCATTTATGTTCTCCTTCCTAAATGCAAATACGACTGTGCGCTTTTTGCACAGTATCATATTTATTTTAACATTATTTCACAATAATTCTACCCCTTTTTTGTAAAATAGAAAAAGGGCAGTGCTTCTTTTGTCTAAGATAGAAGGATTAAGTATGTAAAGTGATTATTTTTGTATTTCATCCGTTGACGATCCAATCTCCTGTATCTTGCCAAAACGTTCTCTGATCATCAGAGTTCCTCCCGCCGTGCATTGATTCTCATCACAGGTGATCTTTACATTATTTTTTAGGATTTCCAGACCTTTCTCTTCCTGCTCCTTTTCAAAAAGAGCCAGCCTGGATTTTGCTTCCTGCAATGCCTCTTTTTTGGAATACTTCTGTTCTACGATTTTACATTCCAGCTTTGTTGTGACAAAAATGGAACAGGGCAGATAGAGTTGTGGACCGATATGCAGTATAATCTGTTTTGTTTTTTCATCATAATTCTGAAAATGATTTTCCCTTTCCGGCAAGGAGAATAAATGTTTTCCGATCAATAATTTCAAAGAAGTCATTGTATTTCCTGTATATTCTTTTTTATAATATAAAAGTTCAAAGGTATCGGAATAGGCCTGTTTTGTGATGGCATATATGTCGCCTTCCGCCATAACATTGGTGGTTTCCGTCAGCTGCCCGCTGTCATCGAACAGTTCCACAATACCGGAAATCAACACATCGCCTGCTTTCACTGTATCCCCCTTTTTTACTTTCGCACTGCCACTTCTCACAATAATGGAATCAATGGTTCCATCCTTGGAGGCAATCAGATTACAGGGAACGGCTTCCTTGTCTTCCGCTATAGCTTCATTGTCCAAAGTTTCTTTGATTGTCACAGTTAGAAGAGTTCCTTTTAAATCACAGGAAACCCAGGCGATGTCTTTATAGTCTTTACGAATCTGCTCTTCCAGCTTATGACAAGAAATAGAGGAAAGTTTGATTCCACCTTTTATTCCATTATCTTTCAAATAATCCGTGATTTCTTCCTCAGAATGACTGTAACATCCCTTAACCTGAATCTGCCACAGAAAAAGAGATAAAACATAAAAAAGACCAAGGGAAATCAACAATGAAAGAATAAAAATTTTTCTTTTTTTATAGCGGTGAAATAAAAATGGCAGTCCTTTTTTTGAAAGGCACTGATAAGTACAGCCTGTTTTTGCGACGATCTCATCCAGTTCCTTCCATCCTGCCCTGCTGATATAGAA
>JALERO010000037.1 GCA_022764265.1 Eubacterium sp.
GGTCAGATGAATATTTAACACAGCATCTTTCTTCTGTATCTCGACATAAACTTCATCTCCGTCGGCATGTTTCACGGTATTGGTCATACACTCGTATATTGCCGCAACCATAAGGGCTCTGAGTTTCTCTTCTTCCGGCAATGGATGATTGAGGGTAATCTTTACATTTACTGCTGATGCCGCTTTCTGAAGCAGCTCCCAATCCCCGCTCTTTTGCTCCGGCTTGGCTTCTTTTTTCAATGAGGAGATCGTGTAATCCCACAGCAGAAGCAGTTGTTTGCGCTCTCTCTGCTCTTTCGGCTGGGAGAGATAAGCTCTGGCTGCCAGCAAAGAACGGCCCACGTCATCATGGATTCGTACTTTGGCACCTAATATTTCCTGTTCTCTGGTGATTCGGTTTACTTCACTATTATAAATACGAAGCTGCCGGTTGATCTGATTCAGACTCCGGTTCCGTTTCTCCAGTTCCATTGCCATCTGATATTGTTCCGTCACATCACTGGCAATCAACTCACTGACCACATTATCATTTAAAACCAATTCCTTATTATGAAATTCCCAGACGGTTTGATTATCTGTTTGCAGCATAAGGTTCGGTTTTCTACGGATTATTTGCCCATGTCCGATGAATTCTTCCCTTTCAATCTGATGCAGAAATTGATTTCCATTTAAGATTTCCGTACCAAATAACTCGCCACTTAACCGATTCATTTGATGGTTTACCAGTAGCGACTGCCCATCTCTCGAATAAAAACAGATTCCATCGGGGAGATTATCAAGGCTTTCTTTCATAGCATCTGCGGTCAACTGTTTCTTTTGCTTTTTCCAAAACTTCCAGAGACAATATCCTTCCACCCCAGCTATAAACAACAGAAAGCCAAGCAACAGAATCCAAGGAAGAGAATTAACAAGAGCAGAAAACAATGTACGATACCATCTTCTGTTTAAAATCACCATAACATCACATAATCCCTGCAGAATCATGAATGAGAACAAAAATAAAGCCACAGAAATACTAATATATTTTCCTTCCATCTGAGAAGTATAGCTGATCACCATAAGAAATAACGCAATTACCATCAGCAGAATATAAGCGGAGCCAAAAAATATCTGACCGGAATTAGGTAGGTATTGAAATGATATCATGGGTTCTCACCTCCTGCCGGAAAGCAAACAGAAAGATAATCTGTCTGCCCTTCTGATTCTAATCTGACTGTGCCAGATAGGAAATGTACCTTTTCTGAATACAATTTTACTGCTTCTTGACTTCCCAAGACATCAAAAGGCGCTGTGCATCTGCTATGAGCCGATCGTTCTATTTCCATCTGTAACAGGAATTCTTTATCTGAAACCTCAAGATGGACAAGAATCGCATCCATCTCCGGCAACAGTTCCTCCATAACAGACTCAAACAATTCATAGGTAACCAGCAACTGCTCTCCCGGCATATTACCTGTACCTTGACAGGTACACAACGCATTAATTCCACATAGTCTGACATATTCCAGGGATTCAGAGACAGAAAGCCATAGTTCATTGACATCCAATTGTTTATTCTGGTAGCTCATTAATTGAAGATTGAGACATCGCTTTACATAGGCGTTTAAAACACAGGCATATTTCATGTTATTTTCAAATTGGAGCTCGTCTTCAAAAGGTTTCTGAAGGATTCCACTTATTTTATCCAACTGAGGACACACTCTCTGTGCCATCGCATCGTATAACTGGTTTTGTTCCTGAATGCGAGCTTCTTCTTCTGCAATTTTATTCTGAGCATTGAGTAATGCATTTTCCTGTTCCAGGACATCACCTAACTCCATCATTTCCCGGTTCAAATGATTAATTTCGGAAATATCACGAATCCAGAAACCAGATCCCCCATGAACTTTATGACTTCGAAGAATCAGATTTTCATTTTGAAGAGAAATTGAATCATCCTGTGCCTTTCGAATCTGTTCCGGAGACACATCGACACTTTGTCCGGACTTATAACATATTTCACCTTCCTCATTCATGATTCCTGCCCCAATAGAGGAAACCTCCCAGAACTCTCCATAATTATCGTTGGAGGGAATCAAATGTGCTAGTATCAGCATTTCCATAAAAGAGGCGAACAGCAAGCATAACATTTCCGGTACTCTTATATATTTAAGAACAAAAAAATCTGGATTTACAAAAAAAGAAAGGAAATAAATCAAACCGCAGGCCAGAGGAATCATTGGCATCCACATTTTGCCTCTGTTTTCCGGAACGGCACATCGTCGAAACACAACACTTAAAATTGCCACAAATAAGATGACCATCCAGATAACCGACAAAAAATAAAACGGACCGTGAATATAACTCTGGCTGCCATTTACCAGACCATCCGGAAACCGAAAAGCCAGTTGATGAAAATCGTTGGTAAGAATTCCAAGACAGATTCCCCCCGCCGGAATATATAACAGTTTCCACCATCTGCTGATTGGAAAATCCAGTGGTTTCCCGATATATAAAACTACAAAAAACATAAGTAATGCAATGTAGGTCTGAGGCACATAATAGAGATACCATAAATAACGTTCTTCTATACTGCCAGACAGAGAGAATTCATATTTTATGGTGCGAATGACCATCAGAAAAACAATAAACAGTACAATTAACATCAGATATTTTCGCTCTTCCCTCCGGATCACTCTCCCCTGTATCTGAAAGAGCCATAAAAAGGCCGCTGCAGAAAAAGCTGCACAAATAATACTGTTATAAGAAAACCATTGTTCTTCCAAAGATACTCCCCTTGATGCGGCTGCAACAAATATCAGACATAAGCATATGATATTGATTCTTTTTGTCTGTTTACTGCTTCCCAAAGATTTTGACCTTCTCTTTCCAACTCATTTCTGATATATCTCGTCGGAGAAGACTCCGACTTCGATAAAAGCCTCCGGCGGATTGCGTAAGATGCGCATTAGAATTTTGTCATGCTAACGCATGACGCGCATCTCGCAGCAAGAACGCCGAGGCGTTCTTGAATTCCCCTGAAAAGGGATGTGATTCTCTAATGATTATACCTTTTTTCAGGCACAAATACAACAAAGAAGCTGTCTTATGTAGAAAGAACGACTTTATTGTCAGCCGATTCCCTATTCCATAAGACAGCTTCATTTAAACTATATTCGAATTGTTATATCTGTAAATAACTATTAAATGTTCAACAGATCACTGTATTCTTTCAGTGCGCCATCTGTATCATGGGCAAGAACCTTCTTAGCCAGCACTTTACCAAGCTGTACACCTTCCTGGTCAAAGCTGTTTACATTCCATGTGAAGCCCTGGAACATGATCTTATTTTCAAAGTGTGACAGGAGTGCTCCGAGAGATCTTGGGTTCAGGTCATTACCAATAATGATACTGGATGGACGTCCACCTTCGAAGTTCTTGTTGCGGTTTTCATCTTCCTTACCACAAGCGAAAGCCACGATCTGTGCTGCAACGTTCGCACACAGTTTCTGCTGGCTTGTGCTGCCCTGGATTACCACATCGGTTCCGATCTGGCTGTTTTTAAAGCCGACAAACTGAAGTGGAACAATGTCGGTTCCCTGATGGAGCAGCTGATAGAAGGAATGCTGTCCGTTTGTTCCAGGCTCACCAAAGATAACCGGTCCGGTCGGATAATTTACAGGCTCACCAAAGCGGTTTACAGACTTACCGTTGGATTCCATGTCTGCCTGCTGAAGATGTGCAGGGAAACGGCTCAGAGCCTGGGAATATGGAAGTACGGTTGTTGCCGGATAGCCGAGCACGTTACGCTCATAAACACCGATCAACGCATCGAGCATTGCAGGGTTTTCTAACAGGTTTGCATTGGCTGCCAGCTTGTCTTCTTCTGCTGCACCGGCTAAAATCTGTGCAAAGATTTCCGGTCCGAATGCCAGAGATAATACAGCGCCGCCTACTGCAGATGTGGAGGAGAAACGACCTCCGATATAGTCATCCATGAAGAAGGCAGCCAGATAATCATCACTCTTAGCCAGAGGTGAGGTTTCACTGGTTACTGCAATCATATGTTTCGCAGGGTCAAGTCCCTTTTTCTCAAGGGCATCTTTCACAAAGGACTCATTGGTAAGAGTCTCCAGAGTTGTTCCGGATTTGGAAACAAGAACGAAAATAGAATGAGCAACATCAATGGAATTCAAAACGCCTGCTGCATCGTCCGGGTCCACATTGCTGATAAACTTCGCTTCCATCTTAAAGCAGTCGTTTGTTTTTGCCCAGTTCTCCAGTGCCAGATATAACGCGCGAGGACCCAGGTCACTTCCGCCGATACCGATCTGAACAACCGTTGTGAATTTCTCTCCGGCTGCATTTGTAATCTCTCCGGCATGAACCTTGTTTGCAAACTCAGCAATCTTCTCCTGCTGTGCAACATAAAATTCACGTTTGTTCACTCCGTCAGCCACAACATCATCACCCAGCTGTCCACGGGTCAGTTGATGAAGCACCAGACGTTTCTCACCGGTATTGATCACTGCACCGTTATACAGTTCTTTAAACTTGTCAGCAAGCTGTGCTTCCTCTGCCAGTTTCGCAAGGGCTTCCAGAATCGTATCATCCACCTGTTTCGCACCGTAATTGTAAGCCATTCCTTCTGCCATAGGAACGGAGTATTTTTTAACACGGGCTGCACCATTCTCACCTGTCATTGCTTCCTTGAGATTGATCTTCTCTGTCTTCTCAAGTTCATGAAAAGAAGCGAGGGTATCCAAATTACTCCAGTTAACCATCATAGTATCCTCCTTAAAGTAGTTAGTAATATATTTTTTGTGACAATGCACATACTTATATTTATTATACTATTTTTATCATTTGAATTCAACTGTTAACCGATCAAAACCTTCTTCCCTTTAAAGGCAAAACCATACTTACGAATCTTCTCAGGAGAAACTCCTCTGGCTATCAGATTCGATACATAATGTTTCTCCTCAATTTGTGCTTTCGCTGCTCGTACCGTATCATCCAAAGAGGATTCTTTCCGTTTATTAAACACTTTAAATTCCAACACAAAAGCATCATCCTCCTCACATAATGGTTCCATCATCACATCATATCTTCCAAATCCACTTTCTCGATTTGAAGTAATATGATAGCGATCC
>JALERO010000045.1 GCA_022764265.1 Eubacterium sp.
ATCTTTTCTCTTTAAGAATTTTTCTTTATCTACTAAGAAGTATTCCTGCTCCGGTCCTACGGATGTGGTTACATGCTTTGCTGTTGTATTGCCAAATAATCTTAAAATTCTGATTGCCTGAACATCCACTGCCTGCATGGAACGAAGTAATGGAGTTTTCTTATCCAGTGCCTCTCCTTTATAGGAACAGAATGCAGTCGGAATACAAAGGATTGTGGAGTGAGGAGTCTCTTTGATGAAAGCCGGTGATGTACAATCCCATGCAGTATATCCTCTGGCTTCAAATGTTGCACGAAGTCCACCTGAAGGGAAGGAAGATGCATCCGGTTCACCTTTAATTAATTCTTTACCGGAGAAACGAAGTAAAGTTGTTCCATCGCTCTGAGGATCAATGAAAGCATCATGTTTCTCTGCGGTGATACCTGTCAGTGGCTGGAACCAATGTGTGAAGTGGGTTGCTCCTTTTTCAATGGCCCATTCTTTCATCTCATGAGCGACGATATCAGCAACGCCCGGATCCAGTTCTTCTCCGGAATCGATAGTAGCCTTCATCTTTTTATATGCAGCTTTTGGAAGTCTTTCCTTCATTACTGCATCGTTAAATACGTTCATCCCAAAAATCTCTTTGACATTTGTTTTCATAATCGTAACATCCTTTCATTTACTTTCTTAACATATCCTATTTGATAAAAAATAAATGATTTCCTATCAAATTAGAAAAGGCGTCCGAGAATCTACTGATTCGCGAACGCCTTCGTTCTCATTGAAATTAAAAAAATATGTTGTCGCAATTGCTAGATATAAAATACAACTATTTATTAAAAAAATCAAGTGTTTTTTCTTCATTTTTTAAGTTTCATGAGTTTTGCCGAAATCGACTTAGTTTAATAAAGTGAATTCTGGTATTTTATACAATCTTACCATTTTATCACTTTATTATTTAAACCAAATAAGGGCTTCACTTAATTATATTAAGTGTTTTTTTCAACCATTCCTAATAGTTAAATTTTTCCTCGAAGTATGCTTTCAGGTCTTCGATCTTGATTCTCTCCTGTTCCATGGTGTCACGGTCACGTACGGTTACTGCACCGTCTTCTTCGGAATCAAAATCATAAGTAATACAATAAGGGGTACCAATCTCATCCTGACGGCGGTATCTCTTACCGATATTACCTCTGTCGTCGAACTCACAGTTGTAGGTTTTACATAATTCCTGATAAATCTTCTCAGCACCTTCATTTAATTTTTTTGAAAGAGGGAGCACACCAATTTTCACCGGAGCCAGTGCCGGATGGAAGTGCATCACCGTTCTGACATCTCCTTCTTTGATTTCTTCTTCATCATATGCTGCACATAAGAATGCGAGAGTTACACGATCTGCACCCAGAGATGGCTCGATTACATATGGGATATATTTTCTCTTTTCCTCATCATCAAAGTAGGACATATCCACGTTGGATACTTCCTGATGGCGGGAAAGGTCGTAATCTGTACGGTCTGCAATACCCCATAATTCACCCCATCCAAATGGGAACAGGAACTCAATATCTGAAGTAGCCTTGGAGTAGAAGGATAACTCTTCTTTTTCATGGTCGCGGATTCTCATTTCCTCGTCCTTGATACCCAGGTCTTTTAACCAGTTTACGCAGTAATCTTTCCAATATGCAAACCATTCCAGATCGGTATCCGGTTTACAGAAGAATTCCAGTTCCATCTGCTCGAACTCTCTTGTACGGAAAGTAAAGTTACCAGGTGTAATCTCATTACGGAAGGACTTACCAATCTGGCCGATACCAAATGGCACTTTCTTTCTGGAAGTTCTCTGTACATTTTTAAAGTTGACAAAGATACCCTGTGCAGTTTCCGGACGAAGATATACGGTATTCTTTGCATCTTCAGTTACGCCCTGGAAGGTCTTGAACATCAGGTTGAACTGACGGATATCTGTGAAGTTGTGTTTTCCACAGCTCGGACATGGCACATTGTGCTCATCGATGAACGCTTTCATCTCTTCCTGAGACCATCCGTCGATGGAGGATTCCAGTGTGATTCCGTTCTCTTTTGCGTAGTCTTCAATCAGCTGGTCTGCACGGAATCTTTCTTTGCATTCTTTACAGTCCATCAGAGGATCGGAGAATCCGCCCAGATGGCCGGATGCTACCCATGTCTGTGGGTTC
The DNA here is from genome assembly GCA_022764265.1 of Eubacterium sp. Lineage (GTDB taxonomy): Bacteria > Bacillota > Clostridia > Lachnospirales > Lachnospiraceae > Anaerobutyricum. Next base: position 2,178 of record JALERO010000045.1, read on the forward strand.
ATCAGAATCGCACAGTCCACACCAACGTTGTATGGGCTTTCCTGGATAAATTTCTTCCACCAAGCTTTTTTCACATTGTTCTTTAATTCTACACCAAGATTACCGTAGTCCCATGTGTTGGCAAGTCCACCGTAGATCTCAGATCCCTGGTAAACAAAGCCTCTTGCTTTTGCTAACGCAATAATCTTGTCCATTGTTTTTTCCATGATTTACACCTCGTTTTTGTTTTCGTTTATATAATCGTATTCTATTCTACCTTGTATAAAGGGACTTTTCAAGGACTTTTTCTTTGT
>JALERO010000047.1 GCA_022764265.1 Eubacterium sp.
ATGTCCGATTACCCGGCCTGAATCCGTCACTCTTCTTTTAGGAAAAGAGGAAACTGCATCCTGCAAAACAGACTTACCATCCAGCCTTTCCGCTCCCATAAAAAAAGGAGACTCTGTCGGCAAAGTCTCCCTTTTCATCAATGATACCCTTTATCGGGAATATCCAATCCGGGCAAAGGATGATGTTCGTGCCATCAGCTTTACCTGGTGCTATATGAAATTGTTACACAAATTATTGTGCTAAGCCTATCTGCCGATTAACGTATTATATAATTCCTCGTAGCGTTTCTTGGATACACTCCAGGAGAGATTCTTCTGCATGCCTCTCTTCACCATGTTTGCCCAGTGTTCCTTCTGCTCGAAGAAAATATATTTGCTGTAATTGACCGTATTGATCAAATCTTCTCCGTTATAATTGGTAAAGGAGAAGCCGTCACCGGTATCATCGAATTCATTCAGCGGTTCTACCGTATCCTTAAGTCCTCCGGTCTCACGGACAATCGGTACGGTTCCATAATGCAGTGCAATGATCTGGGTCAGTCCACATGGCTCGAAGAGAGATGGCATCAGGAACGCATCCGCTGCTGCATATAATTTATGTGCCAGTTCGTCGGAATAGAGAATATTGGCAGAGACATTATCAGGATATCGATGGGCATAATAACGGAACATATCTTCATATTTCTGTTCACCGGTACCGATGACAACCAGCTGGGTATTCTCATCCACAATACGTTCCATCGCGTATTGAATCAAATCCAGTCCCTTCTGGTCGGTCAGTCTGGAAATAAGACCGATCAGATATTTATCCGGATCCACTTCCAGTCCCAGCTCTCTCTGTAGTTCTGCCTTATTGGCAGCCTTGCCCTTTTTATAAGTTTTCAGAGTGTAGTTGGCATAAATACTCTTGTCCGTTTTCGGATCATAGAGGGAATAATCAATACCGTTGACAATGCCAAACAGGCTCTGATGTCTCGCCCGAAGAAGACCGTTCAGTCCTTCTCCGTAATAATCTGTCTGAATCTCCTCGGCATAGGTATTACTCACGGTCGTTACATAATCCGCATAGACAATACCACCCTTTAACATATTGGCATCTCCGTTATATTCCAGCTTATCCGGTGTAAACAGGTAATCCGGAAGTCCCGAAAGCCCTTTTATGGTACCCATATCCCAGATTCCCTGGAACCGCAGATTATGGATGGTCATAATGGATTTGATTCCCCAGAAAAATGGATTCGCCGCAAATTCGGTCTTAAGATATACCGGAATAAAACCGGTCTGCCAGTCATGACAATGGATAAGATCCGGTTTGAAATTAACCACCGGGAGAATGGATAATGCCGCCTTACAGAAGAAAATAAATTTCTCCACATCCCACCTTGTGTCGGAATACGGTTTTTCTCCTCCAAAGTAGTCCAGATTGTCAATAAAATAATAGGTAATTCCGTTATACTCATATTCCATAATACCAACATGGGCGGAAGGAACATAAGGGCCGGTTCCCATATAATAATGGGTTACATAGCGGAACTCATTGCGGAACTTGTCAGGAATTCCCCTGTAATTCGGCATCACAACTCTGACATCCCATTCATTTTTATCGAACTCTTTCGGCAGGGCTCCGACAACATCTGCCAGTCCTCCTGTCTTCATAAATGGCACGCACTCTGAAGCGGCAAACAATATCTTCTTCATAGTAATCCTCCTCAACAAAAACATGGCCCCTCTTCATGGCTCTTTTCTTTTTTCTGTGAAAAACAGAAAAAAATCCACGGGAGCGGAAAGGTTCTTTTGGGATATTGTACAATAAAATGCGACGAAATACTATATTTTTTTTCGATATACAAAAAGAAAAGACAGGAAATTTCCATTTTTCTTCTCTCGAAGAAAGGAAAAAACCTGTCTCATATCGTCATAAAAAGAGTATTATTGCAAATAGGATTTCAGGAAGGAAAGGAGCGCTTCCATCTCCTCTTTTGTTCCAATGGTAATCCTCAGATAATTGTCTATTCGCTCTTTATTAAAATATCTTACAAAAATATTCTGCGCTCTGGCGGCCTCAAAAATATCTTTTGCCGGAACTGTTTCATGGGTGGCAAAAATAAAGTTGGCTTTGGAATCCGGGAAAGAAAATCCCAGTTTCTTCATCTCCCCTTTGAACCATTCTCTCGTTTCCATAATTTTATCGGTGGTCTCAAGGAAATATTCTTCATCTTTAATTGATTCTACCCCAAGAAGAATCGAAGGCCGGTTCATGGTATAGGAGTTAAAGGAATATTTGACATCATTCAACGCCTTAATCAATTCTGCAGATCCCATCGCATAGCCGATTCGCATTCCCGCCATGGAACGGGATTTGGAAAAGGTCTGTACGATCAAGAGATTCTCATAATCATTAAGAAGGCTCTGTGCAGAAACTCCGCCAAAATCAATATATGCTTCATCCACAATGACGATCACATCCTGATTG
>JALERO010000063.1 GCA_022764265.1 Eubacterium sp.
CAGAAGCAATCAAGGCTAAAGTAAAAGAAAGAATGGAAGTATTCGGTTCCATCGGAAAAGCTGAATAATTTGATAGGAAAGCATGCGGAGAGCAGAGATGCGCATTAGAAATTTGTCATGCTAACGCATGACGCGCATCTCGCAGCAAGAACGCCGAGGCGTTCTTGAATGAAAAAGGGTTCGTCGTAGTGACGAACCCTTTTTGTCTGCCCTGGAGAGACGATATTTTTTTAGATACTTGATAGGTGGAATGCCAATGATATTGTGGAAACAACGAAGTGCCTCGCTTATACTAATGGAAGCAGCGTCTGCTATATCTGTCAATGTAATGTTTTCCGCATAGTTTCTGTGAATGAATTCCAGCATAATTTGTGTACGGATATCATGGTTCCGATGAAAAGTCTGGTTACAATTGGATATACTTTTCTGCTGACGAATGAGCTTATGAAAAAGATGAGACAGGTTTTCTCTTACACACAATTGATAACCGTCTTCTTCTTCCTTCATGGCATTCCATGCATTCTGGATAAAGGAAAGAAATTCTTGATATTCTTTCTTTTCATTTTTCAGAATAAATACTCGAAGATTCTGCCTTCATTCAGAATTCAGCGATGATTCCAGAACACCAATGGAACAACAGATAGAGAGAGCAATTTCCCTGGAACTTAAGGAAATGTGTTTTACAGATCATGTGGATTATGGAATAAAGAAAGATTGGACAGAAGAAAATATTCAGTGGCGCGGCGGTGACGGCGTAGGAACGGCTGCTACGGATATGGATCCTCTTACGAATGTAAATTACCCGGAATATTTCGGGAAACTTCTCCGGATGAGAAAAATTTACGGAGATAAAATCACGATTCGAAATGGATTGGAATTTGGAATACAGCAACATACTATTCCTCAGTACCGGAAGCTTGTGGAAGAATATGGGAAATATCTGGATTTTATTTTATTGAGCTTCCATCAAGTAGAAAATAAAGAATTCTGGACAGGAGAATTTATGGAAGGGAGAAGTCAGGAAGAATATAACCTTCGATATTATGAGGAAATGCTTAGAGTCGTTTCGGAATTTGATGATTTCGATGTACTGGCCCATGTGGATCTGATTTCCAGATATGATCCGGCAGGTTCCTATCCTTCTGAAATGTTAAAAACAAGCGACGGTGATGCCGATCATACCCGTTTTTTCCTCTTTATTTTTTTAGTAAATTTTATATAAATTCTTTGTAAAATAATTTAATCCAAGAAAAAAATAAAAACACTATACAAAATACTAATATTCTGATATAAAATATAAATACATAAAGAAATCTTTATACACTAGAAATGCTGAATACTGTAAGAAGTGAAAAGCATTTGCGTTATTATTCACCAGGATGTATTATATTCCTTATAGGAATCACAAGCGTTTACAAAAGTTCTTGAATTGGTTTACTCAGGACATGAGAGGAGTGGATAATATGAACAGTGAAACTGCGACAAAATGCGAGAAGGAAGAACTGAAATGTCCCAAATGCGGACATGTTCAGTTATGGAAAAAATATTCTTTGATTAATGTAACAGAGAAGCCGGATTTAAAAGAAAAGATTTTAAAAAATCACGTTTTCTATTTTGACTGTGAAAACTGTGACCTTGTGGCCCCTCTGACATATGATAGTTATTATCTGGACAGCAAAAAGAAGTTATTGATTGTTCTTGCACCTTCGCTGACACCGGAACGCAGAGAGGAGATGAAGGTATGGGAGGAAAAAAAGGATTATACAAAACGAATCGTGGATAATATTAATGATCTGAAAGAAAAGATCATGATTGCAGATAACCATCTGGATGACCGGGTGGTGGAGATGATAAAAATCCAGTATTTGAGACAATTAGAGAGAGAGATGGTCAATGATACCCTGCTGAATCTTTTATTTGATTACAGTGGCCAGGAAATGTGCTTTATCGCATTTTTTGAAAAAAAGGGTATCGGGAAAATGCCTCTGTCCATGGAATATTACCGGGAGATGGAGAAAAAATATCTCGGTCAGTTAAAGGCCCATTCCACCAGCTCTTTTATGAAAGTCGACATGGAATGGGCGGGGAATATTCTATCTCGTCAGAGAAAATTTCCACTTTCATAAGTGGGAGATTTCTCTGACTTCGATAAAAGCCTCCGGCGGATTGCAGAGATGCGCATGGGAATTATGTCATGCTGACGCATGACGCGCATCTCGCAGCAAGAACGCCGAGGCGTTCTTGAATTAAACAGCACTAGATTCCCCCAATTCCTGTTGAATCACATCCTTTACTTTCTCAACAATGATGGGAGTCATCGAATAAAAAAAGGAGTAGAGCTCCGGTGTGCTTCGGAGCTGTACATCAATGGCCGCATATCGTTCCATTTTGTCAAAAAATACATGAATTCCGGAATGGATGATATGGATGATAAAATCGGAGGTGTATGTACGGGAAAGCTGGAGCTTTACTTCCTTTTCCGCAGAGATGATTTCCAGATCCAGCTTATTCTTTATGGGAAGATCGGGCAACGGATCAGCCAGCAGAAGTGATTTGTAATAGCTGAGCCGGATCTGGTCTTCTTCCTTACCGTAGTTCTTTGTCACAATAAAATAATGACAAATCTCAAAGTAGCTTTCTAGGATTTCCTTTCGCAGATATGGTAACAATAAATCAGCACGCATGTTTTTCAGTCCCCTTCCTCGTTCTGTCTGATTTTGTAATATCCGGGTAGAAAAATGTATATGATTAATTCTATAAAAAATAATACTCTATGTTATAATTTTTTTATAGACTTAATGAGTCCAATTACAAAAGATTTACTGGACATGTTGTCCACATGAAAGGAGATGAATAGAGTGTTTCGTGAAAATATTGGAGAAAATCTGAGAAGAATTCGAAAAAGTCATACAGGCTTAAGTGTTGCCAAAGTCGTGGATAAAATCAATGAAAATGGCTATGAGTTGTCAGTGGATACCTACTACAAATGGGAAAGAGGTACACGCAAGCCGCCATGTGATGCCATTCCGTACATAGCGGAAGCCTTGGGAATCAGTGAAAATATTATTTTCCATCTCCATGAGGGATGCAAAAATGAAACTGAGAATGAATTGGATTATTTAGAAGGACTCTATTCGTCCATGGAGGAAAGAGATCAGAATCTGATACAGGATCTTATTCTCCGACTGTATAGGGACCAGAAAAGGAGTATGAAAATTTTTTGATTTTTTCCTTGCGCTTATAATAGAGCTATGATATAATGAGAAAGCTGTTTGAAACGATGATAATTGATGCTTGCATCAATGATAGATGAATTATAAGGAATATATATGATTAGAAGAGGTGAAAGAGATGCGTGAAGGAATCCATCCAAAATATTATCAGGCAAAGGTAGTGTGTAACTGTGGTAACGAGTTTGTTACAGGATCTACCAAGGAAGATATCCATGTAGAAATTTGTTCAAAATGTCATTCATTCTACACTGGACAGCAGAAAGCTGCAAAGGCCCGTGGACGTATTGATAAGTTCAATCGTAAATATGGCATGACTCAGAATTAATAACCATATGGTTTTAAATTAGGCGGCGGCGCTGGTATCATGATGAATGTATCGTGATTAGGCGTCGTCGCCTAATTTTAGATAGTGGAGGTATTCATTTGAAAAGAACTAGCATTGGCGGACAGGCTGTAATGGAAGGTATCATGATGAAAAACATGGACCAGTATGCTGTGGCTGTCCGGAAACCGGATCATGAGATTGAGATTATGCATGGTGAATACAAAAGTCTCGGTGATCGTTATGCCATCTGTCGTCTCCCGATCATCCGGGGTGTGGTGAACTTTGGGGAATCCCTTTATATTGGAATGAGAACGTTATCCTATTCCTCTGCATTTTATGAGGAAGAGGAGACGGAGCCGGGAAAGGTGGAGCAGTTCCTCACCCGGATTTTTGGAGATAAACTGGAGAGCGTGCTGATGGGAGTGACCATTGTTTTCTCTGTGGTGCTTGCCCTTGGGATTTTCATGCTCCTTCCTTTTTATCTTTCTGACTTGATGAAACGTTATATTACTTCTTATACGATTCGTACTTTACTGGAAGGTGTGATTCGTGTGGGGATTTTCCTGTTATATATCTGGCTCATCTCAAAAATGGAAGATATAAAAAGAGTGTTTATGTATCACGGTGCGGAGCATAAGACCATCAACTGCTTAGAGCACGGGGAGGATCTCACTCCGGAAAATATAAAAAAATATTCCAGATTTCACAAACGGTGCGGAACCAGTTTTATGCTGATCGTCATGATCGTCAGCATTGTGGTGTTCTTATTTATCCGTGTGGATCAGGTTGCACTCAAATGTCTGCTTCGTATTGTTCTGGTTCCTCTCATCGCAGGAATTTCCTATGAGTTTATTCGTCTGGCAGGAAGAAGCGACTCAAAGCTTGTAAATGCTCTCAGTAAGCCGGGGATGTCCCTGCAGTTTTTTACCACAAAGGAGCCCGATGAAGATATGATTGAAGTGGCAATCGCTTCTGTGGAGAGCATTTTTGACTGGCGCTCTTATGTGGAGGCCATGCGAAATGGTGAGCTGGAAGACTGGTAGACAGAAATGGAGAGTATAGATGACAGCCAGAGAAACCCTTGACAGGATCAGAGTCAGTCTGAAAGAAGCAGGAATCGAAGAATTTGAATATGAAAGCTGGATTTTCCTGGAATGGATCTTTGGAATCCGGCGGGCCGATTATTATATGGATCCCAATGGGATGCTGAATCCGGAGAAAGAGGCATTTCTGGAGGAGGTTCTTGCCAAGAGAATCCGGCGAGTCCCTCTGCAGTATCTCATGGGAAGCTGTGAGTTTATGGGGTATCCGTTTTTCGTAGATGAGAGGGTACTCATACCGAGACAGGATACCGAATGTCTGGTGGAAAAGGCAGTAGAGCTGATAAGGGATTCACAGAGGAATGGAAAGGAAGCACCGCAGGTGCTGGATCTCTGTACCGGGAGCGGCTGTATCGGTATCAGTATAAAAAAACTTTGTCCCAAAGCCGTAGTGACTCTTTCGGATGTTTCGGAAGGAGCATTGGAGGTGGCGGGCCGGAATGCGGATGCTCTGGAGGCGGAAGTGTCTCTGATACAGAGTGATCTTTTTGAAAAGATTCGAGGAAAGTATGATTATATCATTTCCAATCCTCCCTATATTCCCACAAAGGTGATTGAGGGTTTGATGCCCGAGGTCCGGGATTACGAGCCCCATCTTGCCCTGGATGGTACTGCTGACGGATTATTTTTTTACCGAAAGATTGTGCAGGAGGCAGAGAAGTACCTGAAAGAAGGCGGTGTGCTGCTTTTTGAAATCGGGCAGGAACAGGGAGCGGATCTCACAGAGATCATGGAAAAACAGGGCTTTGCCCAAATTAAAATATGGAAAGATCTGGCCGGCCTTGATCGTGTCGTGATGGGCAGACGGTTAACGATATAAGAAATACAAAGGAGGTATATTATGTTTGATAAATTGGAAGATCTGGTAAAACGTCTGGAAGAAGTTATGCTGGAGCTGAGCAATCCCGATGTGGTCAATGATCAGGCGAAGTTTCGCAGTTTGATGAAAGAACAGAATGATCTGACCCCGATCGTTGAGAAATATAATGAATATAAGGACGCTAAGCAGACTATTGAAGACAGCGTGGAGATGTTGGAGGCGGAAAGCGATGAGGAGATGCGAGAACTTCTGAAGGAGGAACTCTCCGATGCCAAGGCGTCTGTGGCAAAATGTGAGGAGGAACTGAAAATTTTACTTCTTCCGAAGGACCCTAACGATGACAAGAACGTTATTGTGGAGATTCGTGCCGGTGCAGGCGGAGATGAGGCTGCTTTATTTGCAGCCGAGGTTTACCGTATGTATAAATCCTATGCGGAATCCAAACGCTGGAAGACAGAGTTTATTGATGTCAACGAAAATGGAATCGGGGGATTCAAGGAAGTGTCCTTCATGATCAACGGACAGGGAGCCTATTCCAGACTGAAATACGAGAGCGGGGTTCATCGTGTACAGCGTATCCCTGCCACCGAATCCGGCGGACGTATCCATACCTCTACCATTACCGTGGCAATTATGCCGGAGGCAGAGGAAGTGGATGTGCAGCTGGATATGAATGATTGTCGATTCGACGTATTCCGTGCTTCCGGTAACGGCGGTCAGTGTGTCAACACCACCGATTCGGCAGTACGTCTGACCCATATTCCGACAGGTATCGTCATTTCCTGCCAGGATGAGAAATCTCAGCTGAAAAATAAGGATAAAGCCATCAAAGTACTTCGTGCAAGACTTTATGAGCTGGAATGCTCCAAAGCGCATGATGCGGACGCGGAACTTCGTAAGAGCCAGATCGGTACCGGAGACAGAGCGGAGAAAATCCGTACCTATAATTTCCCTCAGGGCCGTGTCACCGACCACCGGATCAAGCTGACCCTCCATCGCCTGGAAGGCATTTTAAATGGAGATCTGGATGAGGTTATTGACAGTCTGACCGCAGCCGATCAGGCAGCCAAGCTGAGTAAGTTACAGGAGATGCAGAACTGATGAAAGAATGGAAAAAGAATATCCGGCAGGTGGTTCCCTATGTACCGGGAGAACAGCCGAAATGCACGTCGATGATTAAATTAAACACCAATGAGAATCCCTATCCTCCGGCACCGGGGGTGAAGGAAATGTGCAGCCATATCGATGATCTGAGGCTTTACCCCGATCCGGCGGCTTCCCTGCTGGTAAATGCGATTGCAGAATATAAGGGACTGGATGCAGAGCAGGTATTTGTAGGAGTGGGCTCCGATGATGTTCTTGCCATGTCCTTCCTCACTTTTTTTAATGGGGATGAGCCGATTTTCTTCCCGGATATCACCTATTCCTTTTATGATGTGTGGGCAGAGCTTTTCCGGGTTCCATACAAGACCCAACCTCTTGATGAGAATTTTCTGATAAAAAAAGAAGACTATTATTCTAAGAATGGCGGGGTGATCTTTCCGAATCCCAATGCGCCGACGGGTGTGCTGATGCCTCTTTCTGATATCAGAGATATTTTGGATCACAATCAGGATGTGATCGTCATTGTGGATGAAGCATATATTGATTTTGGCGGAGTTTCTGCACAGAGCCTTCTTAATGATTATGAGAATCTCTTGATCGTACAGACCTTTTCCAAATCCCGTTCCATGGCGGGAATGCGAAT
>JALERO010000082.1 GCA_022764265.1 Eubacterium sp.
ATTCCAGTTGAACGGAGGCTTGGGTCCACGATAACAGTGTTTTCCATAAGCGATTCCCTGTTCAATGTGTATCGGATTTTCAACAACGCTTCCTTTGGCAAGACCCCCTGGAATACATTCTGTAGGCGTAATATTCCAAGCTACCCAATGATTATATCCCGGTTCTAAAGGATGACCAAGATCATCTAAATTACACTATTTTTCACTTCATCGTCTTCGCCAGTGAAGTAAGAAGTGCCGCCATCTCCGGATTGGAAAGAACGTCGGTCTGCTGACTCCAAGGATTTCCTGTAACTTTTTTACTGTATAACATCTTTTTTCTGCCATATGTCATTACCTCTCATTTCATTATTTTGGAGGTGGCATACCAAATACCCTTCCCTAATCCTGTTAAGAAACCATTTTGAATAAAATGCCGGGATATCTGTCCTCATTCCTGTCTGTATAATCATTTATGCTTCACTTCCTCCACGATATCTCTGATGCTCTCAGCCATATCCGCATTAATACCTACTGCTCTTTCTCCAAAACTTTCCGGTACAACTGCCTGTTCAATATTCAGTCTTATCAGACTTATATTATCATGCTCTCTTACCAGCTTTTCAAATGGAAACCGGATAATTGTCGGTGTATTAAATCCTACTCCCAGTTCCAGAAGAACCAGCTTCTTATTAATAGCTTCTGACAGAAAATCTGAAAATCTTTCTTCTGCCTCGTACCAGCTATCATCCTGAACAAAAAAGTTATCCTTACGGAGATTCATATCCATAGGTCCGCCACAAACGGGACATTTTGGCACCATAGTGGATGGAATCTTACAGTCCATTCTTGCCTGATCCATCTGTTGAAATAGTTCTACTGCATCATATGTTTTGTCGTGGCATCCTTTGCCGCATTGGATATGGAAATAATCTCCCTGGGTACAGAAGATTTTCTCACCCGGCAGGCCTGCTTTTACGAACTGGGCATCTGCATTCGTGCTTAATACAAATATCTTCTTATCAGATAATAATTTCAAAAATAGTCTGTGAAGTGGTGTTACATCAAGATTTATTCCTCCGAGATATAGTCTCTTGCAGGTGTACCGCAGAGAAAAGATTCAAATGTTATTTTTTTATTTGGAAACTTTATCAATTTCACAAGCATCACCTTCTATCTTAACAGTTCCCTGTAGATTTCTTCATCCAGATCCTTGAATACATTAAATATCACCTTAATGGAACTGTTTGTTTTCTCTTTATATTCCTTGACCGTTTGCACAGCAATCTCTGCAGCCCGATCATTTGGGAACATAAATACCCCTGTTGAAATACAGCAGAACGCAATGGAATCCACACCATTTTTATCTGCAATTTCCAGACAGGATTTATAGCATGACGCCAGCAGATTCTCGTGTTCTTTCGTCAATTTTCCCTGGACAATTGGGCCTACCGTATGGATCACATAATCACAGGGTAGATTGTATGACGGTGTGATCTTTGCCTAACCGGTTGGTTCCTCGTACCCCTGCTCTTCCATGATTTTGGCACAGGTAAGCCTTAACTGGATTCCGGCATAAGTATGGATACAGTTATCAATACAATTATGACACGGCTGATAACAACCCGTCATGCCGCTGTTTGCAGCGTTTACGATTGCTCCGACCTTTAGTCTTGTGATATCTCCCTTCCAGATATAGAGATTCGGCTGCAACTCTTCCATATCTGAAAGGGTAACAGCACCTTTTTCTGCATTGACCTGCCGCAAATATTCATCCTGCACATTTAAAAATTCTTCATCTATATCATCAGGCATTCTGATATTCATTAGGGAACGGAGCAAGGATTTCTGCTCATCGGCACCTGCCGGTATCTGCATATTGCCATATCTAGGCTGTTCCTTTAATAATCTTTTTATCAGAAATGCGCGTTTTTTACTCTGATTCATCTCTTCCACTTCTTTCTATGGCTTTTATCCTGTTGCACTTTTAGAATAGCAAACCCGAATTATAAAAAAAGTACGCACTTTTTTATAACCCAGGCAGGAAAAAGTAACCCGGTCACCTTTTTGTGACTGATTGACAGTTCTATGCGTGTTACATTATAATTTGATGTAACAATCAAAGTGAATCTAATATAAGGAGTTGATTCTATGACTATTCCTGCAAAAGCCAATCAATAATATCATAAATCTCAATTCCCTCATAGGTGTATTTCGGATGCTTGGTTCGGGCAATGATTATTTTCGGATAAGCATCTCTGATTTGAAGAAGCGGAGAATACTCTCTTTCAAATGTTTCCTGTCCTGAAATATTATCACTTACCTGAATGTATATTTTTTCGCTGCCTCTTTGAGCAACAAAATCAATTTCTTTTTGATACAGCTTACCAACATAGACATCATATCCACGTCGAAGAAGTTCGATACAGACCATATTCTCATAGATTCTGCCATAGTCCATATTTCTGCTTCCAAGAATTGCATATCGGATACCGGTATCACACAAATAGAACTTCTCGGAGCTTTCCAGATATTTCTTCCCACGAATGTCATATCGCTTAATATCATAAAATACGAAAGCATTACACAAATACTTGATATACTTACCAACGGTTACATGATTGGTCGGTGTCTCATTTGCTGTCAGCAACCGACTAACCTTATTGGGGGAAGTCAGATTGCTGATATTATCCATGAGAAACTCACTCAAACGTTGCAAAACCAAAGTGTCCGGCAAAGCGTATTTCTGCACCAAATCTCTTGTAACAATGGTTTTATAAACTTCCTTGATATAGTTCGTTCTGTCTTTTTCAGTTCTGTAAGCATAAGAACCTGATAACCCTCCCTGCGTGGAATAATCGTCAAAGAGTTTATCTTTATCACTGACATCAGAATAATACTGACAATATTCTTGAAAACTAAACGGAAATACATGGATTTCAATATAACGTCCAGTAAATAAAGTTGCCAGATCTGCGCTTAATAAGAATGCATTGGAACCGGTCACATAGATATCATATTTACCTTTTGCGTAAAGGCTGTTGATTGCCAACTCAAACTTTGGACACATTTGAACTTCATCCACAAACAGGTAATTGGTTTTTCCTGCTTGATAACGTTCCTCTGCATAATTGTGTAATGCGTGATATTCTTTGATTTCTTCATATGCCAAGTCCATAAAATCAATAAAAATAATGTTAATGTTTTCAAAATGGCTTTTCAGGTACTCAATATAGGCCTGCATCAATTTAGACTTACCAGAACGGCGAATGCCTGTAATAATCTTGATGTCGGGAGTGCCGTTCAGTTCAATGATTCTATCGAGATACTTTGTTCTCGTAATTATTTTCATATAGTCACCCGCTTTCAAAAGTTTCATAATATTCATTTCTTGAAACCGTATTGTTATCCTTATTATACTGCCTGCAAATAGTATATGCAAGAAAACGATTTCAAAAACAGAATTTTTTTTATTTTTCGAAAGTGAGGTTTAATGATAAAGAAATAAGCCGTTCGGCTAATTCTTGTTACTATTGTACTACAATTAGCCATACGGCTTAATCAATCTATTTTTTTAATTTAAAAAACTCTGCCATTCCTCTATCACACAAGTATGATGTTTCTTCTCTTTTCCTTCTGCCTCATAGTTGATTCCAACTAAAAGAATTTTATCCCGATAACCAGCTAATGCTCCCTGATATCGGTTTTCTTTGATCTGTTTGATTGCGGTATCTGCAGATTTATTATACTTTAACTCTACTACCATCGCAGGTCTATAGCCTGCATTCGCTCTTGGAATAAATACAAAATCAGCAAATCCTTTTCCAGCAGGCATCTCACGGATGACATTATAATAAGCTGGAGCTGTAAAGTATGCCATGGTAAGAACGCAGCTTAAGGAATTCTCATCATTATATTTTAATACCGATGTGTAGGTATCATGGGAAAGTTCAACCAATTCCGCCACGCGATCTGCATTTCCTTCTATAGTTTCATCCAGCAGTTCATCGCATATTGAAATCGCCTTTGCAATTTCCGTCCATTCTCCAGTCTGCAATGCTGCTTCAAAAGCTGTTGCGACTTCATAATTTGGCACATATGCTTTCTTTTTGTCTGCATCATATCCAAGATAACCCAGATGAATTAACGCAGTCAACGCATCATCCTTCGATGCGATCGATGATAAATCATTCTGAAATGTGTTTGTATTCACCCGAACCATTCCACCGGAAAGCATTGTCATGATATCATCTTTTAATCCTGCATAATTCATCGTAATAAAGGTATTGATTGATCCAAAAGAAGAGGTATTCCTCCAATAAGAATCGAAATCTTTTCTATTCATTGCCATGACTACAGAATTTGGATTATACATATGTTTTCCATCAATCAAATATCCATTATACCATGCTTTTGTACTTTCGAAATCCATACCATGCTCTTTGCAAAGTGTTCGTACTTCATCTTCTGTGAATCCATAATACTCTGTAATCGGCCTGGATTTTAGCATTGTAAATTCTTCAAAATTATTGAGTGCCGACTCGTCTTTTATCTTCTTAATTGGCAAAATTCCTGTAATGTATGCCAATGCCAGAAATGCTTTGGATTCTTCCGATTTAAACAAAGAATGAAGGAATTGCAGATACTTGTGAATCAGTTCTTTATCTTCGCTATTTCTGATGACACAGTCCCACTCATCAATAATGATCACAAAAGGAATCCCGGTTTTCTTATAAATTGTCATCAATACATAACTAATACTGTCCTGATAATCCAGTTCATCCCCAAAAACATTTTTAAAATCTTTAAAAATGTACTCAACGATCTTTTCAACAACATTATCCTTATAAAAATCCCAAATTGAAGATATATCCAGATGAATCACATTATATTTATTCATATTTCTCTTATAATCTGGATTGGATGCAATTTGGGTATTCTCAAACAGCTTTGTAGAATCACTTCCAAGGCTGTAGTAGGCATCAATCATTCCGGCTGCATGGGATTTTCCAAATCGTCTCGCATGACTTACCGCAATGCAGTTACTATTTGTGCCTAATATGTTGTTGAGAAATTCTAAAAGCCCTGTTTTATCTACATATATTTTACTATTCTTATCACGTGTGAAACTCTCGTTATTTGGATTAAAATATACTCCCATTTTTCATTTCACCCCATCTCTTATCATCTTTTTTTATTATAACTTCACAATGGATGAGTAGCAAGGTAAAAAGGAAGTTTTTACGGATGAATAATAACGGCACTACCATGCAGGTCAGACAACGGAATCAGGAGCAGGCTTCCATTGGATTGTTCATAATGTTTTACCGCCAGTTTCGCACCCTGAAACCGAGCATTATTATAATCATGAAGTAAGATGACACCTCCCCGGCACATTCTTGGATAAAAGTATTCCAGTCCTGCCAGAATCGGTGAATACAGATCCGCATCCAGACTGACGAATTGATAGCGGTTTTCTTCTAATCCTTTCGTGGTTTCCGGAAAGAATCCTTTACGAATCATTGCTTTTTCCGGGTGTGGTAATCGATGTAATACAAGTTCTTCACATGTATCGGAAAAATCATTTTCAGAAGCATAGGAAAGATTTGATTTTCTCTCCATCTCCAGATCCCTGTTATCAAATCCATCAAATGTATCAAAAAGATATAAATCGTTGTCAGGAAAAAGTGCATTGATCTTCCAAGCGGTATCTCCCCGATAAACTCCCAGTTCCGCCACATCCCCGTCAAGACGTAATTCCTTTAATCGAGTTGCGATTCTCAATAAGGTGGCACTGCGAATGTCGAGTATTTGATATAAGTCTTTCAGAAAAATAAATTTTCCCTTATATCCAGCTCTTTTTCCCTGTTCTTGCAGCTGAGAACTTCTCTCCTGGTCCATCACACTGATAAACACATAATCAGGTGTGAAGCTAATCGCTTTTTCTACAGATACAATCGGGATTTCCATGCCGAGGGGATGAGAGAATGTCGTATTCTGCAATTGTTTATTATTATCTCCAAAAGCAAGCAACCTGTAATTTGCTGTCTGAAACAGCAGTGCACAGATCTTACCGAATTGGCCGGCTCCCAGAATTACAAATGTTTTCATAACAATCCTCCTTTTCTTTCTTAATGATTGATAAAATGGCCGCTTTTTCCACCGGATTTTTCACATAATTTTATGTTTTCAATCACCATTGTTTTGTCGATTGCCTTACACATATCGTATATTGTAAGCAGTGCCACAGAAACACCGGTAAGTGCTTCCATTTCCACCCCTGTTTTTCCCGTGGTTTTGGTCGTGCATTCTACGATGATGATCTGCTCCGATTCATCAATCCGGAAAGTGATCTTCGCATTTGTTAACATGAGAGGATGACACATCGGTATGAGATCCGATGTTTTTTTGAGTCCGAGAATACCCGCCACCTGAGCAACGGTGAGAACATCCCCCTTCTTCACTTTGTGATTCAAAATGGCATTCATTACCTCGTCGTTTACCCGAATCTGCCCCTGGGCCACTGCAACACGAGCTGTTTCTTCTTTCTCTGACACATCCACCATGAATGCATTTCCTTTTTCATCAATATGAGTTAAGTCCATATTTTTCCTTTCATTCTTTTAAAAGCATGATTTTATTTGGATCTAATTGTAAATATTTTGGGATTCCATTCGTGTGAATGCGTTCTTCCATTTCATTTTGGACAAACCAGCATATAGTTGCTTTTGAAACCCTGCCGTGCTTTATCGGATGAAAATAATACTTTTTCTCAAAGGGCATTTCATCGATTCGTTCTAAAGAAACCTCTATGGTATTTTCTGCAGAATCGTCCGGCAGATCATCCCACACCGGTTTAAAAAAGTGAGCACGATATCCGGCATATTTTACGTCTGTATGTGTTTTTTCATTTACATGAAGAATGGCATCCCAGTCAGAAGCATAAAAAATTCCATTGTCCCTCTGTTCAACCGATGTAAAATTTTTACACCCCGTTAATTTTGCTACATCAATCTGAGAAGGATCTTTAAAAATTTGTTTTATTGGCAATTCCTGCTACAGCCAGACAGATATCACTTCCATAAGCAGAAAATTGTCCATATGTTCTCAACGCATTGTTCAGGAAAATCTGTACCATCGCCTGGGTCGCAAAATTAAAGGCAGGTCCCGCTCCAATGGAAGCCATTTTTATGTATAACCTGTGGTCCGGTTTAAAATCCTTCAAAGTAAGCTTGAAAGACTTGAAACAATATCTCAAATACCACAGAACCATGATCGCACTGACAGACTCTGCAAGAAAAGTTGCCCATGCTGCACCGCGAATTCCCCATCCAAATCCAAAAATAAATACGGTATCCAATATGACGTTAACCAGGGAGCCTGTCACAATGCAGGCGAGAGAAAAGTTCGGAGCACCATCCGCACGGATGAGGAACGGACCTGCCGCTCCTATGATCGCACACACAAAGGATAACGAGGTAATTCTCGCATACTCCACGGCATAAGGCATCACGGTTTCTGTACATCCAAACAATACCAGAAACTGTTTTGTCCACAACAGCATGGGGATTGTGACGATCAATCCACAGATCACCATCAGACCAAGGCCCCCACCCACACATTTTTTGGCTTCCTCAATATTTCCACGGCCACGATGGAGGTTCATCGCATTGGAGGAGCCAACTCCACACATTAGAGAGAGGGCAGATACCAGCGTCACTGCCGGAAATACCACATTGGTCGCTGCATTTCCTACAATTCCCAATACATTCCCTATAAAGATCTGATCCACAATATTATAGACTGAAGTGACCAGGTTGCTGGCCAAAGCAGGAATACAGAATCGCAGGAGCAGCTTCCCGATTTTTTCTGTTTCTAAAGGGTTAGTTTGCATTTCTGATTTCGACATGTTTCTCCATATTCTCTCTTAATTCTTTTCTTTTTTGATCCAGTTCTATTTTGGCGGCTTCATCTGTCACTGCGCTGTCCAATATCAGTCGAAGAGCCTTATCTCTTTTTAGCTTCCACACCAGTGCATCCCGGTCAATATTGGCTTCTGCCTCTTCCGGAGCGATACCGTACTGATCTGCCAGCTCTTCGATAAATTGATGTACCTCATCCTGATTGATGTCCAGATCTTCTTTTCTGGATACCGCATCCAGCAGAAGATCCACACAAACTTCCTTTGCCGCCTGAGTGCTTCTCTGGTTTTTCCATTGCTCTTCGGTGAGTTCCAGAGAACCAAGATAGGCTTTAAATAATTCTTCCGTCCGTTCAT
>JALERO010000085.1 GCA_022764265.1 Eubacterium sp.
AGTAATATATGTATACTCTTTTTTCTGGATAATATCTCCAGAAAAATACTTACGAGGTTTATTCTATATTTTCCCATTGTAAATGTCAACAGTAAAATCCAGAAAATGAAAGATAAAAGGTCTGATTATTCATTTTTCCGCCAAAATACTGTGATTTTAGATAATTTTTTCCTTGATTTTCACATTTTATTGCAAAAATCATCTAAATCCCAGATAGATAAGCAGAAGGTTCCGTCGCAGTAACGGTCTAACGACCGTAACTGCCGACGGAACCCTTCTCCAATGAGATAAAAAAAGCCACTTGTACATAAATGTACAGCGGTCAGGCAAAACATTTAATATTGTTCAATTTTTTGTTTTAAATGTACTTTCACACGTTAATTATGTAAATATTTTAACATCTATTAATCACAACATCAATTAAATAAATCACAAATAAAACGCCAAATTTTTAATTCTGTAATGGAAGAAGTCGTCCGGCTTTCCGAATGGAAAGCCGGACGACTATGAAAGAATTCATTTTCTTTTCGAGAGCTACTTCGTTTTCACTGATTTTACCTTGCTCCACGGTGAGTAATATTGTTTTCCGTTTACTACCATATAGGTTCGTACCTGTACAAAGTACTTCTTCTTCGCCTTAAGCTTGGTAATCCTCATGTTCGTCTTCTTGTAGCCCTTTACATTCTTTATCTTGGCCTTTGTCATCTTCGATGATGTACTGTATCGGATCTGATATCCTTTGATCTTCGATTTGGCCATCTTTTTGGACTGCTTCTTCCACTTCACAGTGAATGCTTTCTTTGCTCCCGACACCTTGGAAATTGAGGTTCCTTTTGGATTGACATTAAAGTATCCATCCACTGCGCCGGAGTACTTGTCACTCGAGCTCTTAAATGTAACTGTCACCTTATAGCTACCGACATTTTTGCGACCGCTTGCGAAGGATACCGTATAATGGCTTGACGGAATCGTATTTCCGCTTGCATCAACAACCTGCAGGTTTGGCGTATTTACTTTGCCATTGTAGGTGTAGTCTGTTGGCTGAAACTTAATGGCGGATACTTTTGGAATTACCGTTGTTTCATAGGTTTTGCCACATACCGAACAAATCTTAACAATTTTTCCGTCTGCGCTTGCAGTTGCTTTTGTTATGGTTGCTTTGCCATTATGGATATGTTCCCATTTCGCATAGAATACTTTATCGCCGGTATCGGTGGAACTGATTGCCGTAACAGGGCTGCCTGTTAAAGCTTCATTGTCATACCAGCCCTTGAACTTGTGGCCGGCATAGGTTATATCATTCTCTGTCGGAAGGCTTACCCCTTCCCCGTTGGTGTATCTGGTCACGTTCTTTCCGTCCTTGATCGTTCCGCCATTGGTGATGAGAGTAACCGTATTGGTTTTTTTCACGGTGACCATGGCACTTTCTAAAGCAGAGCTGTTTCCGTTTCCGTCTTCTGCGAACAGGGAAACCAAATCGCTTAATTCATTTGCCACCGTTTGCATAATAAACTCGCCGTTCTCATCCTGCATCGGTTCTCCGTTTTCATCATATACCATTATTTCTTTTGTCAGTTCAAGTTTTCCGGTATAGGAGAATTTCCCGTTTTCGTCAGCTGTTCCAACTTTATCCGGATTGTCCTCTGTGTTCCGATAAACATCCATATTCGGTTCTGTCAATCCGGTTATGGTATATTCACCGGTGTTCGGATTGGCATATATTTCGGTATCGTCCAGACTGAACATCGGAGCGGTGTCATCCTTCTGCACCAACAAATATTTTGTTGTGGTGTCGGTGTAAGTACCCTTATCTACTGCCGCATCAATCTTGAACATCACGGAACCGATAATATCCGTATTGTCGATACAGCATTGTCCAGTATAGGGATCAACAGTATATTCTATACCTGTATCCATTCCCATTCTTGTGACAGTGAATTCGGCATCTGTTCCATCCTTAACAGAAGGTGTCAGATACCAGGTATTGTCGTCACCTCCGCCTGCGACACAGCTCAATACGCCGTCTTCTTCTGTAATTGTTCGTGCAGGACCGTTCCTGGTCTGAAGTACTACGTTGATATCAACCGGTGTATAAGCCGGCAGATTCGATTCATTCGATAGGGTCTCTGTACTATAAACCTGAGAATTCTTAATCTTTTCTCCTTCTTCCGTCAGATACTTGTAGGCCTGTACACCAATTTTATAGTTTTTGTCTGCTTCAAGCGCTGTCGTGCCACCTTTCGATTCACCGTTCTCTCCGATATCCTCTCCGGCTACCGTAAGGGCCATATCAAGGGAAAACTGTTTAGCAATTGGATCATAAGATATACCGCTAATCTTTCCAGCTTTGATATCCGCTGCATCGTAGGAATATCCTTTGCCGGTGTCCTCGTATGTTTCTCCATTCTCCTGGTAGATTGTAACTTTGTAACCGTCGGCATTTTCAACCTCGCTCCAGGAAGCGTTCATAATCTCATTACCGATTGGTTTTATTACTGCCGTAGTTGGAGCATCAGGCTGTGCGGTGTTGGTATAGGCAACAGCACCAAACTCCTTCGTGTCAACCGGAAGAAGGACTTCTTCTTCTGAGGTGTTGCCCTCTTCATCCTCAACCTCGACTGTAGCCTTGCGCAGAAGGCTCGTGGTTACGTAGTAATTGCCCGTCGGAAGCATAGTGCCTTCCTTCGGAATTGTGGCGGAAATATTGCCGGAATCTGTGATTTCTGTGTTCTCGATGAGATGTTCCATCTCTCCTTTTTCATTGCCAAAATAGGTTGCAAGAACGTATTCTGCAGTAGTGTCAGCATTCTCTACATTTCCGCTTAAGGAGTAGTCATTCAGATCCATATTAAGGCTGTCAAAAGGCATGGAAGCGTTCAAACTTGCGTCAAAGTCTGCGACGCTGCTTGTTACATTCCATGAATCTCCAGCAGTGGCATTCTCGCCCAAACCGATCATCACACAGTCTTTGCCCTTGCCATTGGTGGTCACCAGGGCATTGATCTCGGATTCATTGATGATCTCTTCATTTTCGTTATATTTCGGCCAGGTCAAAGGAACAGACTGATTCCCTTTGGAAACCGTCAAACTTTTCGCGAACTCGTTAATATCCGTACCCTCGGCTGGTGTCGCCATCAGCAGGACGGTAGCGTCCTTCGAAAGTGTCTGTCCCGCATTTGCCTGTAATGTAACCGTTTTGCTGTAATCAGTAGTCTGTGCAACGCTGGCGTTCTTCTCTTCGTTTTCTTTTACAGAGGCAGCCAACGGCTCCATACTTACACTCACAAGTGCCAATGCACCCTCGTCTTCTGTCGTGCATGCAGTGTAGCTGCTCGGTATGTGATCCTCCCAGTTCCACTCCGGCATATCGCTCCAGAATCCCTTTATGGTAAATCCGGCATCGTTTTCCGGGAAGATATAGTACGCACGCCATGCTGCAACTTTCCAATTGTCCTCTTTCATTAAACCGCCGTAAACCTTGAAGTTTTCAAATGCAGATTCTGCCGCAGCTTTTACTATTTCGTCTATATCTTCCAAATTTTTTTCACTGACATCCACATTCACAGCAGTGCTTGCCCCGAGATAGAACGCTATTTCGGTCGATGCAATCTTCGTGCCACCAATGGCTTTCACACCATCCGGAATATGTACGCTTCCTTTCACATCGCCGTTCAGATCTGCTACTATATATGCACTCTTCGGTTTCCTATAGCTGTCCAGGCCACCAAAAACGCTGGCGTTGATCTCACCACTCGCCTGGAATACCTTGGATTTGTGTGGGACGCTGGCATGCAAGCTGGCCCCTCCTAAGGCTCTGAGTCCTGTATAAGTCGTGTTTTTGTATTTTCTCGTTTCTCCCAGTACGCCCTCGTAGATAGAGAATTCATCGATCAGGTTCAGCTTCTTCAGAATTTTTATACTTACATCCTCTGCCTCCATCTTATAATAAGCAGGACCAAAGGTATAGGTAACCTTCGCCTCGATGGTATGCAGCACATCTCCTCTTCCGGTAATAGACAGTTTGATTGGTGGAATAGCAAAAAAGTCACCGTTTAAAGTATCAGCCAGTTCATCAAAGCCGCCGCCTGCACCGGATATGTTCGCCACAACAACCGGAGGGACAAGCGGAATCTTCGCCGCCTCGGAACCCACAAAGAAATACAGCTTGTTCGGCATAAGACTACCTGTCTTGTCAAATCTCTTCAGCTCCAGTTCTGCGTCTGCCTCGAATAGATCGAACACATTCAGTTCCAGTTTAAAATAGTAGTGTTTATTGAAAGTGTCAATTTCACCTTCCAAACTGCCCATCTCCAGACCGAGCATCTCCGCTGTACTGATGCTTCCTTTCGCACGGATGCCGTTGAACTTGAATTGTCCGCTCTTATTCAGTCCGTAGCCAAGCTCTTCCATTGCGAGTTCCGCACCCTGAAACAACGCAAATCCAGCCTCACCCGTAAATCTTAAATCACCGTTTGGCTTGATTATCGCTCCTTTAAGCTCCACTTTCGTACCCGGAATATCGATGGCTATGACAGCTGAATTGGCATTAGGATTGATGTTCGCCACCAGCCCGTCATCTCCGGGCTCCATGGTGAGTCCGCCTGTCCCTTTCTCCTGGAAAAACTTGAAGGAAGGAGCGTTCAGACCCACTTCGCTAAGTTCCACACTGCCGTCCTTTCCCACGGAAAAGCTGCCGGAGGAAACCGGCCAGACTGCCGTAACACTCTTAGACAGCGACGCTACGCCGGAGGTGAACACATATTTGCCATTCTGTTCTTCAAAATCGCCTCGGATCACCGCCACAGGGGTACCTTTTTTATATATAGCATCCTCATTATCAGCAGGAAGCGCCTTGTACCCGTTGTTGTCTTTGTAGATGCCCAGGTGCTTTGCCGTAACAGCCACATCTTCAAACTGGTCGACGGGCGTGAAGTTTGGTTCATCCATCGCATGGAGGCCCCGGAACCCCCAAAGTGTGCTTCCCTGTATGTATGTCCGCTGCTTACCTTGCAGTGGCAGAGGCATCTCCAGAGTCACATCACCGGATCGGGTGGCCGAAAAATACCCCGGCAAAGCGTCTACGGGATATGTCTTATTGATATAATGACCATCTACATAAACAGAGTAAAGCTCAGACAGAGCTGTAAAAGGATTGGCCCAGGAATATCCCTTGGTCAGAATCTCGGTGATGGCCGTGCCTTTGCTATTCATTCCTGAACTAGGTGTACTCCACCAGGAAAGATCGTTGGTATCCACATGGTACAGGTCAGTACCGATACCGGTGGTGGTGTGAGTGTACCCTTCCGCGGAACTTCCCGTCGCCGTGCTCATATACATTCCCGGTCCGGCTGAAACCGTTTCATGCCCCATTCGATTGAAGCCTATCATTTCCGTGTTGTAACTTAATTCCAGTTCATCGGAATAACCGATAGAACTTTCCCCTTCATATCCGACATCAATTGCACAGCGAATAGCGTAGGTTCCTTCATCGTTTTCATCATGGGTAACTATGCCTGCTTCGCTGGTGCCACTGGATTTTCCCTCGTCCAGGCCAACAATGGAATATGTGGTTTTCACAGTATAAGAATACTTTTGTGACAATTTCTTAATCTGCGTATATGGTTTGAATCCAAAGGTAACTTCAAGCGAAGTCGCGTTCTGCCTAATCGACCAGCTATCATAGGTGATCTCCTTTGAGTTCGCCGAAAAATAAGGTCGCTGATAGACACCTTTGTCGAACACCATCTCATAGGCCTCTCTCGCAGACGGCTTGGTTCCAGATTTTACGGGAACTGTCACCAGATAGATGTTCTCGTCGTTCTTCCCACTGGTCTCTGTCAACCAATACATACGAATGTATTGGTTCTCAATCCAGTTTGTCTGGTATCCCTTATAAACGTCTGTGGCAATCTCCCATGAAGGAGTGTAAATATCTGGGTTTGTCAATGCGCCCACCATAGCATAAGTGTTCATTGGAACAACGCCCATAATCAAGCATAGTGCCAGCAATGTACTGATGATTCTTTTCATTATTTTTTTCAAATACTATCCCTCCTTATCATAAGTTCTTCTTTTTGAGCCGGATGCAGATTACGGTCAGAGCAACCCCCGCCACAAAGGCAACAATTCCAATGACAACATAGACCCCCGCTCCGTCTCGCAACAGCACCGTACCGTAGGCGTCTGCCACTGCCACTGTGCCCGGTCCTTGTACACTTCTGAAAAGAACGCCGATACCGGCGAAGAGAATCAGATTGCACATTGCCAGGCAGGTAAGCAGTCGATTTTCATATTTTTTTCGATACTGTTTTGTCCTGCTTCGTATCTCACGTAACCGGGCTTCCGTCTTTCCAGTCATAATAATCCTCCCTTCTTATTCTTTTCAAGGAACCGAAATCCCTCTATCTTTTAAAAGACATAAAAAAAAAATTCCTTCCACCCCAAAGAAAATTTTTTTAAAAAAAAGTGCTGACTCACAGAAATGAGAACAGCACCCCACTGATTTAGTGTAATTCAGGCATAATTTTAAGTTTTGGAAGCAAAAGCTTTCCCGCAAATAAGAGGGCGATCAGGACCGACGGGAACAGATAGCCTGCAATTCGCCAACCACCCTCCCCCGCAATCAGCAGGTTATAGGTGGCATGGAACACTATGCAGGCTCCCAACAGCCCCACCGTTCCGGTAAAGGCCAGCCATCGGCGACGAAACACATAAGAGAGTCCGAAACCAATCAAAATTCCGCAGAGAATATGCAGTGCTCCGGCGGAAAGCCCGCGAATCAGCAGGAACATAAAATTCTCCGCACCATTTTCCATCAGATAGCACACATTTTCAAAAGTGGCAAATCCAACGGAAAGTGCAATGGCAACTTCGGGCAAATCCCGAACCTTTGGCTCAAAAATCAGGATATAGAAAAGCAAGGGCAGCAGCTTCATGACTTCCTCGCACACCGGAGTGATCTCAACGACAGCAACGGTGGCGCTGACATCATAATGCCCCATGAAAAAGCTGTTGACATAGGCAGACAGCAGACATACGCTCATTCCGATAGTCATAAACAGCATGCATCTCCGGGTACGTCCGCCGATAAACAGCATACAGAGCGTTAGCGGAATCGCAAGGCAAACAAAAATATTCTCAATATAGATCATTTTCCCGTCACCTCCCTAAGTGCCAGCGGCAACAAAGACGCAAAGGAAAAAGTCAACGTAATATCTACGGCAAAGTAGAGATTAAAATGAGTATACTCTTCCATAAAACCGGACACCACATACAAAAGAAGCTGCAATATCACACAGAGCAGCAGCCAGCAGTCGATGAACCGTCCGTCACCTCTGCACCGGAGCCGCCATACCGCAAGATATACAATGGAAGACACAACCCCGGCAAATGCCGCAGAAACAAAATAAGAGGGCCCGAAAATCCGAAATGCCAACACAATCGCTGCCGTAAGCAGAGCACCAACCAGGGACGGCAGGGAAAATAATGGTCGTATTCGGTCCGTCCGTACCATTTGGAATGACAGGAGAAACAGATATCCCGCCAACCAGGAAAACTCCGAAACATAGAAAACCTGTGGTACATCCCCAAAAATGAAAAGATGAAGCACCCAGTAAAGCGTTCCCATGGAAATGCAGATATAGAACAGGGCGAGTATCAGAAAACGGCGGTCTTTATGCCGCAGTGTCACTGCAATCGCCGCCAGTGCCGCCCCCAACAACACGGCAATTTGAAAACAGTTATCAATCAGTTCAAAGTTCATCGTTTAAATTCTCCTGCCGTTCTCTCTCATTCCTTCGGTGCAGACGATACAAAAACACTGTCACACAAACGCCAAGCAGAAAGGCCATAAGCCCCATAAGAATATAGGACAATGCTGCATGACTTCCGACAAGGCTCGCCGCACCGGAAGTATGGTGTACTTCACCGTCGGCAAACCCCGTCGCCCATCCTGGCATAAACGAACCAATCCCGATGACAAAAATAAGGCAGGCCGCTATACAGAGCATATCCAATGCACGCTGTTTCTTCTTTTTCCGTTCCTTTTTTAATTCTGCCGTCCGCTTATGAATCAATCCGATGCGTTCTTCAGTCGTCCGCATAGGTAAATCCCTCCTGTTCCAAGATTGCTTTCAATCGTTGCTTCCCACGGTAGACCAGCTTTGTTATCTGTTCCTCGCTCTTTTTCATAACCGTTGCCGCATTGCGATAGCTCATATCCTCAAAGTAGACCAGATAAAGCGCTTCCCGGTATTCTGCCTTCAATTTTTCAAGGGCATCATAAAGTTGTCGGCTGCGCTCACTGCGATAAAGCTCCGTGTCAGCCAGCATGTCGCTGCGAGGTTCAAAGTCCAATTCATCAAAATGCACAAATCCCAGTCTATGTTTCTTCTTGTAGCGAAAGGCAAGGTTTCGCGCCGTTTTATAAAGATATGCCTTAAAGGATCCTGTGCCGGTAATCGGACGCTCTTTTGCAAAAATCCGAGAAAATGCTTCGATCATCAAGTCCTCGGCTTCGTGAATATCTTTGAGATAACCATTTATGTACAGCGTCAATGCATCGCCGTATTTTTCAACCAGTAAGTCGGCAGCTTTTGGTTCTCCGTCAAGATACCGCCGGTAAGCGGTTTCATCTGAAATCATGTTTGCCGTCTCCCTTCGTGTTTCTCATCTATTACAATAATGCAGTAAACGCTCCATGGAGCGGTTACAGATAATTATATACAAATATCTGAAGTATTTCAAGAGATTGATTCGAGCAAATAAAAAACCAAATTATTAATTCTGTAATGGAAGATGCATATTCAGGAACGCCTCGGCGTTCTTTCTGCAAGAAAAAACCTCCCAGAACAAATGTCCTAAGAGGTCTATTCCAAAATAGGAATTTATTTTGTAAGGATAAATAAACGATGCTGCCCTATGATACTATTTTTTTGTTGTCACAGCTTTTGCCGATGACCAGGAGGAATAAATCTTAACAGTTTTACCGTTTATCTTTACATTCTTGCAAGTGCGAACTCTTACATAATATTTCTTACCGCCCTTGAGTTTTTTAACTGTCTTTGTGAATTTCTTGTTTCCATTATAGGTAACCTTCTTGGAGGTCTGTTTTGTAAACTTCTTGGAGGTTGCATACTGTACCTGATATCCCGATACATTTTTCACCTTTTTCCAGGTAATCTTAAAGGATTTCTTACCTTTATTAAATTTTAAAATGGTCGGCTTCTTTGCTTTCTTTGATACATATTCACCGTCTGCATCAGCAGTAATTACCTCACCGTTATACGTTATTGTATCCACCACAGGTGCAGGTGTTGGCTGGATATTCTGAGGGCTCCCCTCCCATATTGCATAGAGAGTCGTGTTGGCTGATATACCAATGGTTGTACCTGAAATAACCGTACCGTTTGCACTTGTTGCCCAGCCTTTAAACTTCTTTCCGGCAGGGGCAGTAAAGCGGTTTGCAGGGAGGAGGTATGTTCCGGAAACACCGGTTACCTTCGTCATCGTGCCGGTACCGCCGGAGATGTCCACTGTGCCGTCATCCGCACTGATACCGACACTATCTTTATGAGCTGCGCCGCCGATGGCAGTGACCTGAGCAGTCCCGGAGATGGTCACATTATTTCCATAGAGGCCGTAACTATTTTCAGTTTGCGCCGTGCCGCCCTTGGCTGTGACATCGGCGTTACCGGAGATGGACAGTTTCCCAGTGGCTTCAATGCCGTAGCCATATTCGTATGCCTCTCCGCTGTTCGCAGTGAGCTTACCGGTGCCGGAGATGGCAAGGTTGCCATCGGCATAAATACCGTAGCTATCACCCGACATTGAGTTACCGCTGATGATGGTGTTCTCACCCCTGAGAACGATTGTTGCGTCCGCTGGCAGTTTCACCCCAGTGTCCGCGGAAGTAGTAAAGTACACGCCATTGAGAGTGAGGGTCTTTGTTTTGTTGTCCCATGTACTGTCCGCTGCGCCTGTTTTCGCAGCGTTGAGCAAATTCAAAGCTGCGGTGGGGTCAGTAGAAAAGTCTGCCGTTGACGAAGCCGGTGTAGCCCCCTCTGCCAGCGCCGTAGCAGGCAGAAGTCCCATCAGCATCACGAAGGTGAGCAGGGTACCCCATAGCCATCTTAGTTTCTTTTTTGGTTTCATAATTAAATCCTCCTTTTTTCTTTCCGGTATTTTTCCGGGTAAATGAACGCCTCAGCGTTTATGGTTAGGTTTCCGGTCTGCAGAAATCTTCAAACGCACGGATCATTTTGGGATGTTTGATCACAAAATGAATGGAAGGGGCATTGTTCTTTGATACGATCACCCATTTCCCTACATTGATCTGAATCTGAATATTTCTGAAGGTATTTACAGCAGCTGTATGAAGGTCATATCCGGTATAATCTGCGGCAAATTGCTCCGTCGCCTCAAGATGCTTGAGATATTCCTGATAGGTATATCTCAGACCTTTTTCTGAGAACATACCGGAAAGAGATAAATAAACCGGTTCTTTTCCGAACTCTTCTTCACTCAGTACGAAAATCTCATCACATATCGCTCCGTTTTCCAGAATGGTTTCCAAAATATCTCCCGGGATCGTATAGATCGGCAGAGAAGAAAGAATGTTGCATCGCGCCCCACCGGACAATACTCCGGAATCCTCAAAGCAAAAGAACGCATCCTGATCCTCTGTCCGGTAAGTCTTCACCAGCGGTTTTGCCTTTGAGAACAGATGCCGCACCCGCTTTTTGTAATAGGCAAGATCCGTCTCACTTTGCGTCAGACAGTATTTTCCTTCATTATGATATCCTCTGATACATTCCCCGCAGAGCACTGCAGTATCCGATACGTAGTCTGTATGGCAATAAATACGGTTCGAAGAGTCCGGCAGATAGAAGGAAGTGACCTTTCCGGTCATATATAGCGGAATCCAGCTCATAAGCCCGAGCAGCATCTCATCGGATGGGCGGTCGACATCATGGATCATCCGAATATCTGCCCCCTTCCTAATCATCATTGCAATGGATAGCATCCATTCTCTCATATATGCCGCATCCACGGTCAAGTCTTCCATAGGAATACTGTTACACATATAGACAGTACCACTCGCTTCGGAAGAGGCAACAGTCCTGAAAAAATCCAGTTCACCCTTTTTCATCTCGTCAAACCCGTAATAGTATTTCGGAAAAGATATCATCTCCGGCTCCCGAACCTGAACCGTCTCCGAAAAATGAGCATCACTCATATACGTTTCAATATTGAACGCATCCAGCTGATGAAGAAGTTCTCCAATAGAATCACGTTGACTGATCGTTCCGGAACTGAGCCTGCCACTGAACCAGCTACACAGTATTGACGCACACCGATCTACCGGAACAAGCTCTTCTTCAGAGTATCCAATAAGCCCTGCAATAGCCGACGGTGAGTTGGTCCTTGCGATATACTCTGCTGTTTCGATAATAAACTTATCCAGATCAGCAGGTTTACGCTGACCCTTCCGAATTCTTGACAAATATGATGAATCAAACCGCAATGCTCTTGAAAGACCGGAAACACTGATATCCAATGCTTCAATTGCAGCATTGAGATTTTTAATGATGGACTGAAAGTCTAGCTTTGGCTTCTCTGTATACGCTGAAAAAGCGTTTCTAATGATTGCTTCATCAAGCTCCAGGGTATTCTCCCTTGCCAGCTGAATAAATCCACCAATCAGTTTTTCAATCTGCTCCTTCTCAGGAATTCGCTTTCCGGAACGGTATCTGCTTAGAGCAGAAGCAGATATACCCGAAGCAGCAGACAACTCTCTCGCAGTACATTTCGTTTTGTTCAGATACAGTTTTAGTACATCAGCAAACCTATTATCAGACTAAGGAGGAAGAAAAAATGAAACTAAAAAGAACAATCGTTCTGACATGTTGTGTAATCATTGCATCTCTGGGAATCGCACTGACGGGATGCAGTAACAGCAGTAGCGACAAGGCGGCTGAAAGCACCAGTGAAGTAGTTGCTGAAAGCACCAGTGAAGTAGTTGCTGAAAACACTAGCGAAGTAGTTTCCGAAAGCACTAGCGAAGTAGTTTCCGAAAGCACATATATGGGAACATGGGTAGCTACAGTTGCTGAATATGAGGGCACTGAATATTCCTTTGAGGAAACGGATGAAATTGTAGAGTTTACTTTTCGTGCAGACGGTACAGGTACATTTATCGGAGATGGCATGAACATCGACATCGAATGGGCGCCTGTCGAAGGCGGTTTGAAATATACGGATTCCGCCGGTAGTAGTGACCTCACCTATAAGGACGGAAGACTGTTGTGGGAGTTAGAAATAGAAACAGGGCTCGCAACCATGTACTTAGAAAAACAGCAGTAACCGGGAGAAAAACAGGTTCACAAATACACCCGGTCAATCTTCTATGGCTACTTGCTACAAACCCACAGCATCTTTTACAACTGAGCACTTCTCTTCACAGCCAGGTATCAAAAATGGTATCTGGCTCTTTGAAAAAGTATTCGGACAAAAGATGACTTGCATGATAACAAACTATTTTTCTATCCTCGAAATATACATCTACTTTATAGTCCCTATATGGGATTACCTGCACTACTTTTGGAAACATATTCATCCCCTCTCATATTAAACCAAAGAATTGATTCGATTTAATGGAAGTCCATCTTTGATTTCCATTATATTCTGCGTGAAAGTGTGGTGGATTATGATCTTCATAATACATTGTAACACGAATCTCATAAAACAAAGAAATTTCTGGCATATCTAACACCTCCGTAGCCAATCTTATATATATATTACCACACCAGGGGATTTTGCAAAACAATTCTTTTACTTTGTCTTCCGATATTTTTGAAATAAGCTCTGTTACTTCTTCTTTTTCCCTTTGATGCCTTTGGAAAAAGTCCTCTTTTAATAACGAAACCTCTTCTTCTGTATCGTTATCTTCTATTTCAGCATCCTTTCCATCCAGCATTTCCTCAAACTGAAACAAAACCGCCGCCATGTGTTTGCAATTTCTGCCATCCGCTGCATATGGACAGGAACAGTACATATCTATTACGTCTTCATAATATTCAATCCCTCTGTCCAAAATAAGTTGACTAAATAATGTATACCATTTCATTTTATTTCTTGAACCCATATTCTTTCTTCGCTCTTTCATAGATTGCAAAAGCCACCGGACAAACAGACACAGCATCCAACACACTATATAAGCTTCACAGACGTTCTGGTTGATTTGTATACGGATAGTTTTTACAGCTTTCAGGCTTACAATCTTCCAATTTACAACTTCCATTTTCCATCGAAAAATCACATGGTTTCTGCTTTGTCTTGTAATTCCCCTCAGAATCTTTTCCGCCTAAATATTGTTCAGCAAAATCTGTAGCGGTTACTCCTAAATACATCGCATCTTTCTCAACATCCTCCTCCGGATTACTTCCATGATACATCTTGCAACAATTTCTGCATCTATTACAATCATATTGTGCAAACAACTCGTCATGCAATTTTACAAACTGCTCATCCAGTTCTTTTTCATCCGCATAAGATTCAAAATGACAAAACAGGGCAGCACCTGTTTGAACTGAAAAAGACGGCATAATTTTTAAAATTTCAAAATACACATCATACTGGTCTTTTGTCAAAGACAGAAGGCTTAGATAAGTGCGCTTTTTCAGCAGTACAAGTGCCGTAACTTTAGCCAAAGTAAGCAGATTCTGCTGTGAAAATGCGCACAAAAAGTCCGTCAGCAGTTACGGTCGTTAGACCGTTACTGCGACGGAACCCTCTTTTTGATTATTGCGACACTCCCGGTCTCTTCTCGTTGTAAATTCATAACGCA
>JALERO010000109.1 GCA_022764265.1 Eubacterium sp.
TCATAAAAATTTTTCCTAAAACATAGCATTTATGAAACACTTTAGACTAATAGAATACTTTCTCTATCATAAGGAACATAAAGATTTCCTTTATAATATTGCCTTGCTTCTTTTTTATAAAGGGATTTCCTCTTTCTGATACTTGCATCTTCTGTGTGCCAGAGCAATAGATTTTTCACTTCCAGCTGTGTTGCCAGTTCTGCAACGTCTTTTACCGTGCTGTGGCATTTTTCATAAGGTTTAAAAATCTCCCTTTCTTCATACAAGCAAAAAGCTTCATGGAGAAGATAATCTGTCTGGTATGCATATTCATAGCAATGCTCCTGGTAGGGCTCATCTCCACAGAATGTCAATCTTTTTCCGTTATTTAAGGTGGTCACAAAGCCAAACTGTTTTGCTTTGTCAGAGCGGATATCAAAAAATTTGATTTGGTAATCAAGAATCTGGTGTTCCTCCCCATCCTGTACGGGATGAATATGAAGCCTTTCTCCAAATAGTTTTGTAACTTTTCCCACAAGGGTCATCTCACAGATCGTTGTGATAATACCAACCAGCTCATCATGGCAATAAATATGAAAATCTCCCTCATATTTCCCGCTGTTCATCAGCTGTCCCACCGTGCGTATGATCCAGATCACGCCAAAAAGGTGGTCTGTATGTTTATGTGTCACAAACATTTCGTGTATATGAGCAATAGGTACATTTACCTTCTCTAATTGTGTGAGAATACCATTACCTCCTCCGGCATCTACCATGAGGTATCTTTCTTTCTCATCCTGTAAGAGAAAGCAGGTATTAAAGCATTTCGTTACCGATGCATTTCCTGTTCCAAGTACAATTAACTTCTCCATATTTCTGTCCTTTATCCTTCAGTTTTTTGCTTTTTCACAAGTAACTCTATAATCGTTTTTTAAAACAATCAAAAGCCGATGGCAATGCATATTGCTCTTCCATCTCTTTTCTGGAAACCAACGCCCAGTTTTCACCATTTTCCGGCCAGTCAATATCCTTTCCTATTTCTTTTAGTCGGATATGGTATCCTGTCATATGCCATTCTACATGGGAGAAAATATGCTTCCCCTCACCAAGGGCTTCGATATTTTCTTGCTGACAATCAGGAATCTTCCAGGCTTTCATCTGTTCCCGTGCTTTTTCCAAAGTGTAGGAACCTTCCTCATTGGGAAATTCCCACAACCCGGAGAGCAGGCCCTTTGAAGGGCGTTTGTGCAGAAGTATCTTGTCTTCTCCTTGTGCATCTTTCCCTTCTATAAGAAAAATTGCCCTTTTTTCAATCCTTCTTGGTTTTTTCTTTGCTTTTACCGGAAATTCCGTCTCTCGACGGATTTTATGTGCCTGACATACGGATTCCCACGGGCATCTGTCACAAAGCGGCTCGCCATTTGGGAGACAGATCATTGCTCCCAGGTCCATTAAAGCCTGATTGAAATCTCCGGCCCGTTCTGCCGGAAGCACTCGTCGCACTTCTCTTGTGAGGGCTTTTTTTACTGCCATTTTCCCGATTTCTCTTTCTTCCGCCAACAGTCGAGAGAAAACCCGAAGGACATTGCCGTCCACCGCCGGTTCCGGCAGCCCAAAAGCTATGGAAGCGATAGCTCCTGCCGTGTATTCTCCGATTCCCTTCAGAGATAATAATTCTTCGTAATCTCCCGGCAAATCTCCATCATATTTCTCCATGATCGCCGTTGCCGCTGCTTTCAGATTCCTTGCCCGATTATAGTAGCCCAGTCCTTCCCAGAGCTTCATCAATTTTTCTTCCGAAACCTCTGCCAACGACTCCACCGTCGGCAGCTCATCGATCCAGCGGTCATAATATCGCTTTACCGCCTCCACCCTTGTCTGCTGAAGCATGATTTCCGAAATCCACACATGATAGGGAGTTGGATCACTTCTCCATGGTAAAATTCTGGCATTGTAATCATACCACCTCAACAGAACCGGAGCAATTTCTCCTGCTGCAGCTTTCAACGGCTGACAAATCCGTCTCCAGTTTTCCATAAGTTTATCCAGAGAAAATGCAGCATTGGCGGGGCTGGTGGATGGCAGTTTCACCGCCTTCCTCCCGGTTTTATTCTCCTGATACTTTGCATAGTACTGATATGATTTGGCTCCGTTACAATAAACGGCCTGTATATCTGCCGTCTCAAAGATTTCCGTCAGATCATTGGGTACCACATTTCGAATGCTGCTGTCAGACGATCCTATGATATCACAACTTTGGATGACATCCCAGAGGGCGATGTGATTCCGATGCAAAAATGCTTTCTTATCCTCGATGGAAGCCGGCACCTCTTCGGAAAGAACTCCGGCTACCGTCTTCCAGAAACGATTCTGGGGATGCCCGTAAAAGAAGGCTTCTTCTCTGGATTTCACCGACGGAAAACTGCCGAGAATCAGTATCCGAGAACCTTTGTCATAAAGTGGCGGAAACGGATGCTCTATTTTCATTCGTTTTGATTCATCTAATTTCATTTTTTAATGATTGTCCTTTTAAATAATCTTGTCTGTTTGCAATGTTCAAAATTGGCACCAAAAACGAACCGGCAGTTTTCCCCGCCGGTCTTTTCCAGATATTTATCTTCCTTTCTAAAATATCTCATATTCTTTTCCATGTTTATTCAGCCAGCTGCGGCATTCCTGATATTCCGGCATCACCTTTTCAATCTCCGCCCAAAATCCGGCAGAATGATTCATTTTCTTCAAATGAGCCAACTCATGAACAATAATGTAATCAATCACTTCTTCGGGCAGCATTGCCAGCTTCCAGTCAAATCGCAGATTTCTCTTACGACTGCAACTTCCCCACAATGTTTTCTGATCTTTAATCTCCAGATTCTTATAGGTGAGCTTTGGAGCACTGATTCTTGTACTCCTTACCTGACCGGATATTTTCACATGATTAAATGCCAGCTTCATGTCTCTTCCATAATCGTGAACTTTCTGGTTCACGATCTGTCCGGCACATTTTTTGTAATAGCGCATCACGCAATAGCGGAGAAAGTTCTGGTCATCATTGTCCGTCCGAATAGTGAGAACCCGACTTCCATCCGGATTTTCATCGGCATAAATTCTGGTTTCTTCATCTTCTGCATAGAATTTGATTCGCAAATTTAAATCCATTCTGCCAAGATAGGGTAGTTTCTGCCCACTGCGATAAATAATTCTTCCATTCTCCAATTCCAGAGTGACCGGAAGAACCTGATGGTTTCTCATCTTGCAGCTTTCATATTGCTGCACGATTCTCTGTTCATTCATCTTCACATAGCGCTGAATCATATCCTGATTCATACCAATGGGTACCTTCATGTCAACAGTAAGATCATCATGCACAATAATATCCACGCATCTTGTATCCACAGTAACGATATTCACATCCAAATCCGTTGTTCCATGATGAATCCTAATCTTTGGCATAAGATACCTCCTTTCAAACATTGAATCAACGATTCCTTCTTTTCCAATTAAAAAAAGGATTCCGCCCGCAATTTAATCTGTTATTTTTCAGTATAACTCGTTTTTTTATGGCTTTCAACTATTTTTCAAAGAAGTACACTAATTTAATCATTCTGTAATGATTCGGTAATAAACCTTTCCTTTATATAGTTTTTTTCCCCTGCTCCCATGCAGCAAGGAACGAAGTAATGGGTACTGTCAAAATGACGCCCATGCTGGAAGCAATTCCTTGAATGATTTCAATGCCGATTGCATACATATTAACAACCTGAAGATATTCATAATTATAAGCAAAAATAAATACCAGCGTATTGATTGAGCCTCCGGCAAAAGCAAGAATCAAGGTATTGGACATAGTTCCCATCATATCTTTCCCCACATTCATCCCGGATTGGAAAAGTTCTTTTATTGTAAGTTCTGAGTTCTGGCAATGAATCTCCTCAATTGTTGATGAAATTGACATGGCCACATCCATCACCGCACCGAGCGCAGAAATTAAGATTCCACTAAATAACAATTCTCCTACTTTTATTCCTGTCTGATCACGAATATATATCAAATCTTCAATATCAGAAACATTGTAACCGCTGATATTGGTCATTTTACAAAACAACATTGCAAACAGCGCTGAAATCAAAACACCGCTTACCGTTCCCAATATGGCGGTCATGGTCTTTCTGCTTATTCCGCCCACTAAATACATTGTCGCCACCGTGGTTAATATTACCACCAGCACTGCCGACCAGATTGGCGAGATTCCTTTATATATCATTGGCAAGAATAGGAACAGGATACATAGAATCGTAAACCCAAGCCCAATCACCGAGGCAAGACCTTTTTTGCCTCCTATCAGAATAATGGTAAACACAAAAATGGCAATAATAAGATACAACTGCATCTCTCTGTTCTGGCTGTATACCGAAGCAGTCATTTCTCCTTGAGATTCACTGACAATGGCGATAACTTTACTACCCTTTTTGCAATGTGCTCCATAAAGATATGAAGATGAACTGGTAGCTTCTACTGTTTTTCCTTTCCATTTTCCGGAAGTGAGTTTCAGCGATACGATCTGGTTTCCAATAGATATTCCGTCTTCTGTCTCGTTGTCCTCTATTACATCCATCACTTCTGCCTTTGCAAAGGTTCGTCCTTCCGTTTCATAGAGTATGACTTTGTCTATCTGGCTGTAACGATACAAAAAGAGCAGAAACAGGATGCCGGCAATCGCCAGGCATCCTCTTCCTGCTATCGTCTTTATGCCAGTTTTCTTTAATTCTTCTAACATAAATCGAATCTTCCTCTTAACCTATATGGTCTTTGTTATCTCACTTTGACTTTCTTTACCTTGCTGTACTTACCATAAAGAACTTCACCGCCGCTGACTTTAAATGCACGGACTTTCACATAATAACTCTTTTTGGATTTTAATTTTTTCAGTTTGATTGTATTCTTAGAGGTACGAACAACTTTTTTCTTTGTGAATTTCTTATTTACGGAATAAGTTACCTCATATCCTGTGACTCCGCCTTTCACTTTTGCAAATTTCACAGTTGCTTTGCGGCGTGCTGTTGATTTAACACTCTTTAAGGCTACTTTATTCGGTAAAATAGAGAAGCTGATTTCTTTGGTTCCTGTATATTTTCCGGTTCCCGTAATCACAACAGTTGCTTTTCCAACCTTTACGTTATTGTTATAAGCTACTGTATAATCGGTTCCTGCTGTCAATGTTTTTCCGGAAGCCGATTGTACTGTCACTGCAGGTGTAATTGCATTACCTGTATATGTCACATTTGATACTCCGGTGATCGTTGCTCCGGATATATCCTCCAGTTTGGCAATGGTAAAGGTTTCATCAATTTTTTCATCGGTATCTGTACGATATGTGTTAATTGTAAATGTGGTATCTGTAATATCAACAACCGAATAGGTCGGTACGTCTTCCTGCCAACGGCTTGCGATATAGCTCTGTTTTCTTGCCACAAGATCATAATATTTAGATCCTGAAGATGAGTTCGCTGTCATGTAAAGAATTCCTTCCGGATTGATTACAGTATTACCCACTTTATTTACTTTTTCTATGTTGTTTTTATCCATGATCAGATCAAGGTAATCAAGATAACTTCTTTCTGCAGGATCAGTGGTATCTGCTTTAATGTTTCCATGTCCTACAAACAATGTACCTGGATTCTCACCGCCATCAATGTCTTTGTCCAGCTGCTCATCAAATTCATCATCGGTATATTCTGTGGTTTTCACTCCACCTTTCATGATCTGAGATCTGGAGTATGCATGGTCATGTCCGGTCAAAACAACATCCACATCATAATCTTCAAAATACGGAACGAGTTGATATCTCAGATTGGTAATTTCAGGCTCATTGGAATGCTCTGCAGAGCCATAAATATCCTG
>JALERO010000117.1 GCA_022764265.1 Eubacterium sp.
GAAGGCGGACGTACCGGTCTGACCTCACTGACTTCAGGTATTTTATTCGGACTTTCTTTATTCCTGTCACCGATATTCCTGGCAATCCCATCCTTTGCAACAGCACCTGCTCTTGTAATTGTCGGATTCCTGATGCTGACATCCATCACAAAAATTGATTTCAACGATTACACCGAAGCAATCCCCTGCTTTATCACCATCATTGCAATGCCGTTTATGTACAGCATTTCCGAGGGTATTGCCATGGGAACCATCGCCTACGTTGTCATCAACCTGGTAACCGGAAAAGCAAAGGAAAAGAAAATCAGCCCTCTGATGTATGTACTTGCTGTACTTTTCATTTGCAAATACATTATCCTATAAAAGCATATTGTATTTCGTAAAGGATCGAAAATAGTCTTGTAAAATATACCCAATATGGTAGAATGTTGTTGTGTTTCCGAAACAGTTATTACATTTATTATTTAGAGAGGGACAACAATGAATTTTTCTGTTTTATTTCAAGATAACATTCTCAGCATAGAAAAGGAAGAAAAAGGACAGATAACCGAACGCTGGACGAAGTCTCTGGCAGACATTAAACGCCTGCCTTCCGCAGATCTTGATTTTGTAATTGATCAAGAGAATCAATTCCAGCTCTATCTCTGGCAGCCGGTCGAGGATAAAATCTTAATGGTTTACTCAAAAGTAACAAAGATTAAATATGCTCTGACCAGCGTGACCAATGCCTCCCTTCGACTGATCAAACGTTATAACAATACATTGAATGTCTCCATTAACAAAGACGATCTGACTATTCAATGGTATGGTGCCGTTATCAACCTTTTTCATATGAAACTATCAGATATGCGTTTCTGTATCGGAGATGTCATTTCCAAACCACTGGATATTCCTGTTTTTACCCAGGATTTCAAGGATGACAAGATGAAGAATACAGAATGCATTCAGACTATCCGGATCAAGACCAGTGATTTAATCCAAAAGGATGAAAAAATCAATTCCAGAATTTTTATTTCCTTTAAAATAAATGATATCCCAATCGAATACCCTGTTCGAATGGAGATGCCTGCCGATGAAGATAAAAAGTATCTTTATGTGCCTTTATGCAGCACCTTTTATAAAGATCATGCTATTCATCTGCGGCGAAACGGCTATGAAAACTTAATGCTAATCTGCCGGAAAATGGAAACTGTGGAGTATACCCGAGGTTTTCGTTTCTGGGAAAGCTCTTTTATTTCTAAAATGCTTTACCATTTGGGACAAAATGCCAAGAAAAAAAGTGCAAAAAAAGTCTGCCTTTTTTATGAAAAGTTTTCCATGAAGGCAGAAGAGGGAACTTTCGATATTTTTGAGAAAACCAGAGCAGAAGGCTTTGATGGTTCTTATTTTATCATCGATGCACAGTCTCCGGATTATGACAAAATAAAAAATAAACCCGGTGTTATAAAGAAATATTCCGCCAAATATTACTGGCTTCTCTATCGGGCAAATGCTTATATTTCTACAGAAATACCGATGCATCTGAATCTGCTTCGTTCTAATAACAGCTTTTTCCGAAGAACAGTAGCAGAGAATCCTCTGATTTTTCTTCAGCACGGAGTCACCTATTTAAAATGCCATGGAAAGAACTCGCCTTTAATTGCCGGAAAAGAAGGGGCTCCGTCCTATATTGTTGTGGGAAGTGAGAAGGAAAAACAGGTGGTTGCCCAATCCATGAACATTCCGGAAGACCATATTTTAAAGACAGGGTTACCAATCTTCAGTAAAATATCACACAAGCATCTAAATCAGCATTCCGATGACATCGCAGTCATCATGCTGACCTGGAAGCCATATGAAGAGCATCTGGAAGACTTTCGGGAATCCAGCTATTATAAAAACACCTTACGGATTTATGATGTTTTGAGCAAATATCTGCCGGCAGAGAATGTGATCATTGTTGCTCATCCAAGAATCGAATCACTGATTGCCGGCACCCCTCTTGCCTCAAGCATCTGGAAAAAACCGATTTCTGAAGTTCTCTCCATTGCCAAGCTGCTGATCACCGACTATTCTTCTGTCTGCTATAACAGCTTCTATCAGGGCGGAGGCGTTGTATTCTATCAGGAAGATCTGGAATATTATGAACAGGAAAACGGCAAATTAATTCCGACCGATGATGAATACATCGGCAAGCGAATATACTCGATCGATCAATTAGAGCAGATTTTAAAAGAAGGCATCCAAAATCAGCAGATTGACCTGGAATACTTCCGCACCAAAGAACATGATAAACGCTATCTCACCATAAACGAATACACCGACGGCAAAAACATTGACCGCATCTGCGACGCATTAAAGAAACTTCATATTATCTCTTAAAGAAAACATAAAAAGAGCGCAGCACATAGAATAGATAATCAAGGTGCTGCGCTCTGTTCATTTTTATTATGGCACTCCCTATTTACAGACATCAACCCATTTCTCAAAACCGGAATATTTCTCCAGCTCCGGGATTGTCAACTCAATCGCGCTGTTGGAGCTCCCACATGCCGGAAATACAGTTTCAAATCGCTTCAGGGATTCGTCCAGATATACCCTCACCCC
>JALERO010000118.1 GCA_022764265.1 Eubacterium sp.
AATAATGCTTGACAAGAAATAGAGATAGTGATAACTTATGTATAAAGATATTAGCACTCGATACAAATGAGTGCTAATAACTAAGAAAGAAGGGAAGAAGGTTATGAATTTAGATGAACGTAAGATGAAGATTTTAAAAGCGATCATATCTACTTATCTGGAAACCGGTGAGCCGGTGGGAAGCAGAACGATTGCCAAGGATTCTGACCTCCATTTAAGTTCGGCGACCATACGTAATGAGATGGCAGACCTGGAAGAGCTTGGATATATCATTCAGCCTCACACATCTGCCGGACGAATTCCTTCTGATTTGGGATACCGTTATTATGTGGATCGTATGATGGAGGAGAAAGAAACCGAGTTCCGTGTCAGAGAGAATGAGATGCGGCAGGAACAACAGGCCCTCATCAACAAGATGGATCGCATGGAAGAGGTTCTTAAGAATGTGGCGGATGTGCTGGCAGCGAAAACCAATTACGCGACGCTGGTCACCACACCACAGATCAAGGAATCCAAGCTGAAGTTCATTCAGCTGTCCATGGTAGACAGCAGAAGACTTCTGGCCGTCATTGTCCTTGGCAATGATACCGTCAAGAATCTGCTGATGAACATCGAGGATCCGTTAGGTAATGACGAAGTCCTGAAGCTCAACATTTTGTTGAATTCGTTTCTGCAGGGATTGACGCTCAATGATATCAATCTGGAACTGGTTCACACCATGAAGGTTCAGGCAGGCATGCACGCAGGTATTCTCGAGGGCATATTCAATGGTATTGTGGAGGCCATTCACGAAGCCGATGATATGGAGATTTATACCAGCGGAGCCACGAACATGCTCCAATATCCGGAACTGGTAGGACCGGAACACACAAGAGCACTTCTTGATACTCTGGTGGAGAAGAAAGCCCTGGTGAAGCTGGTCGATGATACCGTCAATCAGCGTGAGAAACATGGAATTCAGGTTTACATCGGTAACGAGACACCGGTTCAGTCCTTGAAGGATTGCAGTATTGTCACTGCCACCTATGAGTTGGAAGAAGGTGGAACGGGAACCGTAGGAATCATTGGTCCTAAACGAATGGATTATCGAAAAGTTGTAAATACTCTCAAGAATCTGACAGACGATTTGGATGAGATTTTTAATAAAAAGTCATAGAAAGGTGGTACTTAAGTGGAAGAGAATAAAAAAGAATTCGACGAAAGTATCGTAGAGGATGCCTCTTCTGAAGAATGCAAAGAGGAAGCGAAATCCGCTGAAACAGAAGTTGACGGTACGGAAGCAGAAGCTCCGGGAGCAGACGACGAGAAAGCGGAAGGCACTGAGGCAGCAGAAGAGAAAGGCAAAAAAAAGAAAAAGAAATCCGCAGCGGCTTTGGAGATCGAGCTTGACAAAAGTGAGAAAAAGGTCGCAGAGATGACCGACAAATATCAGAGACTCATGGCAGAATTTGAAAATGCAAGAAAGCGCAATGCCAAAGAGCAGAGTCACATGTATGATGTCGGTGCAAAGGAGGTTCTTGCCAAGCTTCTTCCGGTGGTAGATAATTTTGAAAGAGGTCTGGATGCCCTCTCTGAAGAAGAAAAAGCAACCCCGTTTGCACAGGGAATCGAAAAGATTTATCAGCAGCTGATGACCGTCTTTGATGAAATCGGTGTGAAACCGATGGATGCAAAGGGAAAGGAATTCAATCCGGATTTCCACAATGCGGTGATGCATGAGGAAGACGAATCCATGGGAGAGAATCTTGTGGTGGAAGAATTCCAGAAAGGTTATATGTACAAAGAAAGCGTACTTCGTCACAGTATGGTAAAAGTAGTAAATTAACATATTCGAAATTTAGTCAAAAAGACAGATTATTATAGGAGGAATTCATTATGAGTAAAATTATTGGTATTGACTTAGGTACAACAAACTCATGTGTAGCAGTTATGGAAGGTGGAAAACCTGTTGTTATCACAAACGCAGAAGGTATGAGAACAACACCATCTGTTGTCGCATTTACAAAAACAGGTGAAAGAGTGATTGGTGAACCTGCAAAACGTCAGGCAGTCACAAATGCAGATAAAACAATTTCATCCATCAAACGTCAGATGGGTACCGATTACAAGGTAACAATTGATGACAAGAAATATTCTCCACAGGAAATTTCCGCAATGATCTTACAGAAATTAAAATCCGACGCAGAGAACTACCTGGGTGAAAAAGTAACAGAAGCTGTTATCACAGTACCTGCATATTTCAATGATGCACAGAGACAGGCAACAAAAGATGCCGGTAAGATCGCAGGTCTTGATGTAAAACGTATCATCAACGAGCCTACAGCAGCAGCTCTTTCCTATGGTCTGGATAATGAAAATGAACAGCAGATCATGGTATACGACTTAGGTGGCGGTACCTTTGATGTTTCCATCATCGAGATTGGTGACGGTGTCATCGAAGTATTATCCACAGCCGGTGACAACCGTTTAGGTGGAGATGACTTTGATAACGTGATCACACAGTATATGCTGGATGACTTCAAAGCAAAAGAAGGCGTTGATTTATCCGGAGATAAGATGGCAATGCAGAGATTAAAAGAAGCAGCTGAAAAAGCAAAGAAAGAGCTTTCTTCCTCTACAACAACAAATATTAACCTGCCATTTATCACAGCAACTGCAGAAGGCCCAAAACATTTTGAAATGAACCTGACAAGAGCAAAATTCAATGAATTAACAGCTCATCTGGTAGAGAGAACCGTAACTCCTGTTACAACAGCATTAAAAGATGCCGGACTCACAGCAAGTGATTTAAGTAAAGTATTATTAGTAGGTGGTTCCACAAGAATCCCTGCTGTACAGGATAAAGTAAAACAGCTGACAGGTAAAGATCCATTTAAGGGAATCAACCCGGATGAATGTGTTGCCATCGGTGCTTCCATTCAGGGTGGTAAGTTAGCAGGTGATGCAGGTGCCGGCGATATCCTCTTACTGGATGTCACACCATTATCCTTATCCATCGAGACCATGGGTGGTGTTGCAACAAGATTAATTGAGCGTAACACAACAATCCCTACAAAGAAGAGCCAGATTTTCTCCACAGCTGAGAACAATCAGACAGCCGTTGATATTCATGTTGTACAGGGTGAGAGACAGTTTGCGAGAGACAACAAGACTCTTGGACAGTTCCGTCTGGATGGTATCCCACCGGCACAGAGAGGTGTACCACAGATTGAAGTAACTTTCGATATCGATGCAAACGGTATTGTTAACGTATCCGCAAAAGACCTCGGAACAGGAAAAGAACAGCACATTACAATCACAGCTGGTTCCAATATGTCCGATGAGGATATCGAAAAAGCTGTAAAAGAAGCTGCAGAGTTTGAAGCACAGGATAAGAAGAGAAAAGAGGCCATTGATGCAAGAAACGATGCAGACAACATGGTATTCCAGACTGAAAAAGCTTTAGAAGAAGTTGGCGACAAGATTGATGAATCAGATAAGACAACTGTTCAGGCTGATATCACAAAATTAAAAGAAATTCTTGATC
Source organism: Eubacterium sp. (assembly GCA_022764265.1). GTDB lineage: Bacteria > Bacillota > Clostridia > Lachnospirales > Lachnospiraceae > Anaerobutyricum. The sequence goes on from JALERO010000118.1 coordinate 3,527, forward strand.
GCACAACTGTTGAAAATATGACAGATTCCGATGTTTCTGAAATCAATGAAGCAAAAGAACAGCTTATGAAAGATGCTCAGACTCTGTTCGGAAAAATGTATGAGCAGGCCCAGGCAGCTCAGGGCGGCCCACAGGCTGGTCCTGGACCGGATGCAAACGCAACTTACAATGCAGATGATGTTGTGGATGCAGATTACAAAGAAGTATAATCAGATAGCTCAATAAGCATAGAGGAAGAGGAGACGGGGTTTTCCCTGTCCCCTCTTTCCCCTTATCCCGAAAAGAAAATACCGGGATATAGGATTGTTTGGAGGATAATATGGCAGATAAAAGAGATTATTATGAAGTCCTTGGCGTGAAAAAGGACGCCACAGAGGCTGAGATTAAACGTGCTTACCGCAAGGTGGCAAAAAAATATCATCCTGACATGAATCCGGGAGACAAAAATGCCGAAGAAAAATTCAAGGAAGCTGCAGAAGCTTATGAAGTGTTGAGTGATCCGGAAAAGAAAAGCCGTTATGATCAGTTTGGCCATGCGGCCTTTGAACAGGGCGGCGGAGCCGGTGGCGGTTTCGGCGGCTTCGATTTCGGCGGCGGAGATATGGGAGATATTTTCGGAGATATCTTTGGAGACTTTTTCGGCGGCGGCAGCCGAGGCGGTGCAAGAAAGAATGGACCGAGACAGGGAGCCAATCTTCGTGCGGCTGTGCGCATTACCTTTGAGGATGCCATCCGCGGCGTAGATAAAGAGCTGGAGATCACATTAAAAGAGAAATGTAATACCTGCGGCGGCACCGGAGCGAAACCGGGTACCAGTCCGGAAACCTGTTCCAAATGTAACGGAAGCGGTCAGGTGGTTTATACACAGCAGTCTATGTTTGGTATGGTGCGAAATGTGCAGCCATGTCCGGAATGTAACGGAAGCGGTCAGGTGATTCGACATAAATGTCAGGATTGTTCCGGAACCGGATATATTAAAGTGCGCAAGAAAATTAAAGTGCCGATTCCGGCAGGTATTGACAATGGTCAGAGCGTGAGAATCCGCGAAAAAGGAGAGCCGGGTATCAACGGAGGACCAAGAGGAGATCTTCTGGTCAATGTAACTGTTTCCCGTCATCCGAAATTCCAGAGACAGGAATATGATATTTTCTCCACAGAACCGATTACATTTTCTCAGGCAGCTCTCGGAGCAACTATTAAGATTGATACCGTGGACGGTCCTTACGAATATACCGTAAAACCGGGAACCCAGACTGACACGAAGGTTCGTCTGAAGAATAAAGGTGTTCCGAGTCTTCGCAATAAAAATCTTCGAGGAAATCATTTTGTCACCCTGGTTGTTCAGGTGCCTGAGCATATGACGGAAGCCCAGAAAGATGCTTTAAGAAAGTATCAGGAAGCTATGGGCGAAGTGCCTGCCAGCGAGAAAAAAGAATCCTCTCCGAAGCCGGAACATGAAAAAAAAGGATTTTTCGGTGGAAAGAAAAAGAAATAAGTAGTATAATAACTGAGTTGATCAGCTCATTGAATTGCATTTAAAATGAGATTCGATGGGCTTTTTCCTGTATAAGAAAAGGAGAGAAAGAATGGAAAAAGAACAAAAAGAAAGTTTTTTGAAACGGAAAAATGTCGAGATATCCTTTAAACGTTATGCCATTGATGCAATGGGAGCCATGGCGCTTGGCTTGTTTGCTTCTTTGTTAATTGGTACGATCATAAAAACCATTGCGGAAAATGTAGGTACTGCCGGTCTGATGACGATTTTATCGGGATTGACCGGTGAGGAGCTTTCGGCAAAAGTTGCATTGCTGGGAATGAAGGACCATATTTGCTGGATGCTCTGGCAGATTGGTAATTATGCCACGGCTGTAACCGGTGTTGCCATGGCAGTAGCCATTGGTAATGCGCTGCAGGCGCCGCCATTAGTACTGTTTTCTTTGTGTGCGGTGGGACAGGCAACCAACATTCTTGGTGGTTCCGGCGGTCCACTGGCTGTGTTGTTTGTAACGATCATTGCCTGTGAAGTCGGCAAGCTGGTATCCAAAGAGACAAAGATTGATATCCTTGTGACTCCGGCTGTCACCATCATTGTCGGTGTAATCTGTGCCATGATTCTTGGTCCGATCTTTAAGACAGTATGTGATTCTCTTGGGGTATTCATCGGATGGGCAACTAACCTGCAGCCATTTTTGATGGGAATCGTAGTTTCTGTTGTTGTGGGAGTGGCACTGACTCTTCCAATCAGTTCAGCGGCAATCTGTGCGGCCATCGGAATCAGCGGCAGTGTGGTGCTGGCAGGTCTTGCAGATGGGTCTGCTTCCATCAGTGTCTGGAACGGCCTCGCTCTGGCAGGCGGAGCTGCTACCGTTGGATGCTGTACCAATATGCTGGGATTTGCTATTTTGAGTTATCCGGACAATGGAATTGGCGGATTTGTGGCGCAGGGACTGGGAACTTCCATGCTTCAGGTGCCGAATCTGGTAAAAAAACCGATATTATGGCTGCCAACCGTGATTACTTCCGCTATTTTAGGCCCGATTGCCACCTGTGTATTCCAGCTTAGAAATAATGGACCTGCTATTTCTTCCGGTATGGGAACCTCCGGTCTTGTCGGACCGATCGGTATCATCACCGGCTGGACCAATATGCCGGAAGGCTATGCTGTCGGTGCCTTTGACTGGATTGGAATGATTCTCTTATGTTTTGTTCTTCCACTGGTTCTTACCTGGGCCATCGGAAAGGTTATGAGATCCATGGGACTGATCAAAGAAGGCGATTTGAAGGTGGATCTGGGATAATCGGATGTAAGTTGCTGAAACAGGCAGACAGGAGATAGATATTATGAAATGGAATAAATTAACGATTGAAACCACCACTGCAGCGGAAGATATGTTAAGCTATGAGCTGCAGGAGATGGGAATTGAAGGTGTTGAGGTGGAGGATCATGTCCCTCTTTCCGAGGAAGACCGGAAGATCATGTACGTGGATCTTCTGCCGGATGAAATCGCACCCGATGACGGAACAGCAAGAGTTTCCTGTTATATCGATGAAAAAGAAGATCTGGATGCCATGGTAAAAAAGATTCAGGACAAGATAGAAGAATTGTCTGCTTTTATGCCAATGGGAACCGGAAAGATCACTTTTGGAGTGACCGAAGAAGAAGATTGGATCAATAATTGGAAAGTATTCTTCAAACCCTTCCGTCTGGACGATAATATTGTAATCAAACCCACATGGGAGACTCTGGAGGATCAGAAAGAGGACGATATTGTCATTGAAATCGATCCGGGAACAGCCTTTGGAAGCGGATCCCATGAAACAACAAAACTTTGTATTTCTCAGTTGAAGAAATATATCAAAAAGGATACAGAGCTTCTGGATGTGGGAACCGGAAGTGGAATTTTATCCATCATCGGTTTGAAACTGGGTGCCCATCATGCCCTCGCAACAGATATTGATCCCAATGCCATTCGCGCAACAGAAGAGAATTTTGAGGTGAATAGCGTTTCGAAAGAGCAGGCAGAGGTGCATCAGGTAAATATTCTTGATGAACAGGAAGCAAAAGCCTTTTATGAAACGAATAACGGGAAAAAATATGATGTGATCGTGGCCAATATTCTTGCCGATGTGATCATCCCGCTTTCTGGTATTGTAACGCCGTTATTAAAAGAGGATGGAGTGTTTATTACTTCCGGTATCATTAATACTATGGAAGAGGCAGTGAAGGAAGCAATGCTTGCCAACCATTTTGAAATTCTGGAAATCCATCACATGAAGGATTGGGTTAGCATTACAGCGAAACCTCTTCGAGATTAGCGATTTTATATCAGGGAGACAAAATGTTTCAGTTTTTTATTACACCGGATCAGATCCGGGAAAATGATATTATTATTTCAAATGAACAGGATGTGAATCATATCCGGAATGTTCTCCGCATGCGGCAAGGACAACATATTTCCCTCTGCTGCCAGGAAAACAGTAAAGAATATATCTGTGTGATCGAGGAGATTCGACCGGATGCCATACGGGCTTCCATTGAAGACATCAATGGGGATTCCAGAGAACTTCCGGTGAAGATTACCTTATTTCAGGGATTACCAAAAAGTGACAAGATGGAATTTATTATCCAGAAGGCTGTAGAGCTGGGAGCTGCAGAAATCGTGCCTGTGGCTTCGAAACGAGCGGTGGTTAAGCTGGATGAGAAAAAGGCGGCAAAGAAAGTGCAGCGATGGAGTGAAATTGCCAAAAGTGCTGCCAAGCAATCCAAACGCAGTCTGATTCCGACTGTCCATCCGGTGATAAATTTCCGGGAAGCGCTGGAATATGGCAAGTCGATGGACATGTTGCTCATTCCTTATGAAGATGCAAAGGGAATCGGACATTCCAGAGAAGTGATAGCTTCTGTAAAGGGGAAAAAGAGTCTTGGTATCTACATTGGACCGGAAGGCGGTTTCCAGATGGAAGAAGTGGAGGAAGCAGTGGCGGTTGGAGCCTATCCAATCACTCTGGGTCATCGGATACTGCGGACGGAAACGGCCGGAATGGCGGTGCTTTCCATTCTTATGTTTATGTTGGAAGAAGATTAAAAGAATCAGGAGGAAGAAAGAATGTCAGGTTCATCTTTTGGAACAATCTTTCGCATTTCAACCTGGGGAGAGACCCATGGAAAGGGTGTCGGCGTTGTTGTGGACGGCTGTCCGGCAGGCCTTGCATTGAGCGAAGAAGATATTCAGCTTTATCTGGACAGACGAAAACCCGGCCAGTCCAAATTTACGACAAAAAGAAACGAGGGAGATTGTGTAGAGATTTTGTCCGGTGTCTTTGAAGGAAAGACAACAGGAACGCCCATCTCTCTGATCGTTTATAATAAAGACCAGAGATCGAAGGATTATTCGGCGATTGCACAGGTATATCGCCCAGGTCATGCTGATTACACCTTTGACCAGAAATATGGATTCCGTGATTATCGCGGCGGCGGCCGTTCCTCCGGCAGGGAGACCATCGCGCGAGTGGCGGCAGGAGCCATTGCAGCCAAAATATTAAAAGAGATGGGAATTGAGGTCTTTGCTTATACAGAAGCAATCGGTCCGTACTCCATTGACAAAAGCAACTGGACACCGGAACTGAGAGATACGAACTCTCTTTATATGCCAGATACGGATGCAGCAGAAAAAAGTGCTGCGTATCTGGAAGAAAAAATGCGTCAGCTGGATTCCTGTGGCGGTGTGGTTGGCTGCCGGGTAACGGGAATGCCGGCGGGAGTCGGAGAACCGGTATTCGATAAATTGTCGGCTCGTCTGGGACAGGCGATTCTCTCCATTGGAGCGGTAAAGGGATTTGAGATCGGAGATGGATTTGCTGTGGCACAGTCTGTTGGTTCTGCGAATAATGATGCCTTTTGCAATCGAGATGGAGCTATTGTGAAAGAAACCAATCATTCCGGAGGAGTCCTTGGAGGAATGAGTGACGGATCGGAAATCTTTTTCCGGGCAGCCTTTAAGCCGACACCGTCCATTGCTTCTACACAAAAGACCGTTACAAGAAACGGGGAAGAAACAGAAATTTCTATTCACGGACGCCATGATCCTATTATCGTGCCCCGTGCGGTGGTTGTAGTGGAATGTATGACAGCGATAACTTTACTGGATTCTCTTCTTATGAATATGACCAGCCGGTTGGATAAGATAAAGGATTTTTATCAGAAGTAGTAAGCCTTAACCTATACGAAAAAAAAGTTGTACATTCCTTGTATTTATGGTACAATTGGTTTCGTATGTAAAAGTTAGGAGTAGATATGTATACTTTATTAACCAGAGATGGCTTAGCGAAAAGAGGAAGATTTGAAACGGTTCACGGAACCATTGAGACACCGGTGTTTATGAATGTGGGAACGGTTGGGGCGATTAAGGGTGCCGTCAGTACCGATGATCTGAAAACCATCGGAACCCAGGTGCAGCTTTCCAACACCTATCATCTCCATGTGAGAACCGGAGACAAGTTGATTAAAGAGTTTGGCGGATTGCACCGCTTTATGGTGTGGGACAGACCAATCCTGACTGATTCCGGAGGATTTCAGGTGTTTTCTCTGGCAGGACTTCGCAAGATTAAGGAAGAGGGAGTCTATTTTCAATCTCATATTGATGGACATCATATTTTTATGGGTCCGGAAGAAAGTATGCAGATTCAGTCGAATCTTGGATCAACCATCGCCATGGCCTTTGATGAATGTCCTTCCAGTCGCGCAGATAAAGAATATATCCGCAATTCTGTAGACCGGACAACTCGGTGGCTGGAACGATGTAAGGTGAAGATGGCCGAATTAAACAGTCTGCCGGATACCGTGAATCCGCATCAGATGCTTTTTGGTATCAATCAGGGTGGTGTGTTTGCAGATATTCGTGTGGATCATGCAAAGAGGATCAGCGAGATGGATCTGGATGGATATGCCATTGGCGGATTGGCTGTCGGAGAGACCCATGAAGAAATGTATCATATCCTTGACGAGACAGTGCCATATCTTCCGGTAAATAAACCGACTTATCTGATGGGGGTAGGCACACCGGCCAATATTTTAGAGGCCGTTGACCGCGGAGTAGATTTCTTTGACTGCGTTTATCCTTCCAGAAATGGTCGTCACGGACATGTTTACACGGCTCATGGCAAGCTGAATCTATTTAATAAGAAGTTTGAGCTGGATGCCAGACCGATTGAAGAGGGATGTCAGTGTCCGGCATGCCGGAGCTACAGCAGAGCTTACATCCGACATCTGCTGAAGGCAAAAGAGATGCTTGGAATGCGTCTGTGTGTTCTTCATAACCTTTATTTCTACAATCATCTGATGGAGCGCATTCGACAGGCAATTGAAGAGCATCGATATAAAGAGTTTAAAAAATCCACACTTGAAGGGTTTTTAACACCGGAAGATTAAATCCGGTATAAAAGATTATAATAAAATGGAGGTACCTACATGTTATTAAATTCAGGAAACAGTCTTTTGGTTATTTGTGCTTACTTGCTGATCTTCGGTGTTATCATTTACTTTATGACAATCCGTCCTCAGAAAAAACAGCAGGCACAGGCTGATGCAATGCATGCAAGCATGCAGGCAGGTGACAGTGTTCTCACAACAAGCGGTTTTTACGGAGTGATCATTGATATTATGGATGATACCGTAATTGTAGAGTTTGGTAATAATCGTAATTGTCGTATTCCTATGACAAAGGATGCTATTGCAGCCGTAGAGAAACCAAATCTTACAAAAACAGCAGAAGAAGATGAATAATGAAAAATCCTGAGAAGCCGATTTTTGGTTTCTCAGATTTTTTTATCAATTTTATTAGCACTCAATGCTTGACTTGGCTAATAAATGTGTTATAATGAGAAAAAGATTAGCTAAGGTGAGGTGAGACAGAGTGTATTATTGGAAATTAGATGAAGAGACCATTCGTTGTCTTATTAATAAAAATGAGATAAAAACCATGGGATTTGATGTACAGCAATTACTTAATGATAATGATCAGATGCACTCCTTCCTCGATGCGATTGTGAAGAATTCCGAGAATTATTTTGACTGGCATACGGAGAATGGGGTACAGAATTATGTTGCCAGATCTCTTCCGGCAGACCAGTATTTGATTACAATTAGCTGTACTCTACAGGATGAAGCCATAGACAGGGATTTAGATCAGATCAAACGTATGACTTCAGCACTGAATGCGAAGATAACAGATGACAGGATTTCGGAGATTTATGCCCTTTCCGGTGAAGAGAAGGAGAAGGCTTTTGAATCTCTCTCGAAGGATCTGCATAATGTGTGTATGGGTAAGATTGATGACGAATCAATAGACGAAGGAGCCACTCAGCAACAGAAGACAGGCAGAGCAGATGAGAAGATGATCGATACTGACGAAGCAGATCAGAAGCAATCATCTCCGTCAGGGATTACCTTACCTGTAAGACAGCTTTCTTTCCGTGAATTTTCCGGACTTCTTTCGTTCTGTGCACTTCTCGACAAAAGAATGTTTTTGCCGTCTACTCTGTATAAAGATCAGGAGGAATATATTTTACTCGTGGATTTATCCCATTGTGAGGATGACGCACAGGCAGTTGCTTTTATGATCACGGCAGAGGAGTATGGAGCGGTAGGCAGTGCATTGCGTTACGAAGACGCTTATCTGTCAGAACATGCTCGACTGATGATTGAGAATGATGCGATTCGCGTTCTCTGCTCGATGGCAGCATGATTTGGGAAAGCGCTTAATTGCATATATATTTTTTGTAATTTTTTGTTTCATTATGGAAAAAAAGAATATATAATAAAAAGAGCGTCAGGAACTATCTGTTTTTGGCGCTCTAGTATGATTCACCCTAAATACCGTACTGTTTCGATAAGGATGCTTTTTTGAGAGTGCAGTTGTAAAAATGTAGGCGTAGCGGGCTACGTTGAGGCTTTTACAACTGTGCTATTGAGAAAGGAGACCATCGAAACATAGTGTTATTTAGGGTGAATCATACTAGTTGTTATCGTCCGTAAGACGATGAAAAATATTAGAAAACAGATGAGGTGTCAAATGGATTTATCAGATGTCAGGAAGAATATCGACCGGGTAGATAAAGAGATCCGGCAACTTTTTATGGAGAGAATGATTCTGGCAGACCAGGTGGCCTGCATTAAGGCGGAAACGGAGGATACAATTTATAAACCGGACCGGGAAGAAGCCATTATCAAAAAACAGACAGAAGGGGTAGAGCCGAAGTTTTTGCGGGAGTATACTGCGCTGATCAAGAGAATTATGGAGGTCAGCCGTAAATACCAGTATGGGAGAACCATGGAGCTCAGACAGTGCTTTCCTTTTGAATATGTGAAAGAGAGAAAAGAGATTCATCAGCTGTCCATGGTGAAGGAAGAGCTGTATATTTGTGAGTCTTATTCCAAAGACAGTGTGATTACCGTAGATTCTTATGAAGAGATTGGCAAATGTATTAAAGATGGCAGGGCTGATGCCGGTATGGGTATTATTGAAGAAATCGGAGTCGGAGTCTCCGATGAACTTCATAATCTGCTTGTGAATCATAATCTTTACATTTCGGACTGTATGGTAAGAGAGGAGAAGGGAATCCGCAGAAAAATCGTCACGTTTACCGATGAACTGGTAGTATTGCCGGAACATAATCGTGTGAAGATTATGTTTAAGTGTCCGAATCGCAGTGGAAGTATCAGCAGTATTTTATCTATGATTTCTGATTATGGCGTGAATCTGACAGAAATCCATTCCCGTCCATATGAGGAAGCAGATACCTGGAACTATATGTTTTTTGCGGAATTGAATGCCAATATTAATACAAAAGAGATTCGCGCTCTGCTGTATCAGCTATCCCAGGAGACCATGCACCTTCAGATACTTGGAAGCTATTCATGTGAGGGAGATTTTTAAGAAATGGATTTTTTGAGAGAAGATATTTTTGACAGGGAGCAATATGAGACTTATTTGAGAAGAATTCGCTATGATGACAGAGATACGGTCATGTATGAGAATATGCTTCGTTTTTTGTGGGATTATGTGATCGGCAAAAAATCCGTCGAAGATTATAAGGGTATTTTGGAGGAATATTCGAAATGGAATCTTCAGCTGATTGAGAAATGTTTCTATCATCCCCACGATGTGCCTTATGCAAACATTCGAAGAGCCTATCAGTCCGTGGTCGATCTTCTGGCGGGGAAAATAACAGAGGGACTTCATATGCTGGCTCTGATTGGGGCGGAATCTTTTTCTTACGATGGAAAAGCACCGAAACTTCTCATGACCGAGCACGGAAAGCGATATCAGCCGGTGTCCAAGTTATTTCTGTTATATAATTACGACAAGGTGCTCCGGAGAGTGGACGAGCAGCAGGCGGCGGATTTCCGGGAAACCTATTCCTTTGCCTTTACCGAGTTTGCCGATGGAAAACATGAGGAGCATGACCGGTTTTTGAAAAGTCAGACGGCAGAATACAGCGACTGTATTTTCTATCCGGTCTTTGAAAAGGTATACAAAGAGCCGTGGAAGGCAGCGGATTTCTACATGTATTTTGAGGAGGGAGAGACGATCCCTCTGAATCAAATTGTAGAATACTTGGAGAAAAAGTAGGATATCTGGATTTTTCACCGGATACGTGATAGAATATGAAACAAATAGGATCTGCAATGCAGATCAATTCAAAAGAGGATATCTATAAGGAGGATATGATGGGAGATTATTCATTAAATACAAAATGTGTACAGGGTGGATATACACCGGGTAACGGTGAGCCGAGACAGATTCCGATCGTACAGAGCACAACATTTAAATATGAGACCAGTGAGGACATGGGCAAGCTCTTTGACCTGGAGGCAGACGGCTATTTCTATACCCGCCTTCAGAACCCGACCAACGATTATGTGGCAAAAAAGATTTGTGAGCTGGAAGGCGGAACGGCAGCCATGCTGACTTCTTCCGGACAGGCTGCTTCTTTCTACGCAGTGTTTAATATCTGTTCCTGCGGAGACCACGTGGTTTCTTCTTCCTCTATTTATGGAGGAACTTACAATCTGTTTGCGGTGACCATGAAACGTATGGGAATTGAGTTTACATTCGTATCTCCGGATTGCACAGAAGAAGAGCTCAATGCAGCATTTCGGCCAAATACTAAGGCTGTTTTTGGTGAAACCATTGCCAATCCGGCCCTTACCGTTCTGGATATCGAGAAGTTTGCGAAGGCAGCTCATGCTCACGGTGTACCTTTGATCGTGGACAATACCTTTGCAACACCGATCAACTGTCGTCCATTTGAATGGGGAGCAGATATTGTAACCCATTCCACCACAAAATATATGGACGGACATGCAGCCGGTGTGGGCGGATGTATCGTTGACAGTGGAAAGTTTGACTGGACCAAATATCCGGACAAATACCCGGGACTTTGCACACCGGATGACAGTTATCACGGTGTGACCTATACAGAACGTTTCGGCCTGGAAGGTGCCTATATTACAAAGGCAACGGCACAGCTGATGAGAGATTTCGGTTCCATCCAGTCTCCGCAGAATGCATTTCTTCTGAATCTTGGATTGGAAAGTCTTCATGTCAGAATGAAACGGCATTGTGAAAACGGTCTTGCTGTAGCAAAATTCCTGGAGCAGCATGAAAAAGTGGTTTATGTCAACTACTGCGGTCTTGAAAATGATAAGTATCATGCTCTTGCAGAGAAATACCTTCCAAATGGCTCTTGCGGTGTTGTAAGTTTCGGAGTAAAGGGCGGCAGAAAAGCAGCAGAAACTTTCATGAAACATATGAAACTGGGTGCCATTGAGACCCATGTGGCAGATGCCAGAACCTGTTGTCTCCATCCGGCCAGCGCTACCCATAGACAGATGAATGATCAGGAACTGGAAGCATGTGGAGTAAAACCGGACCTGATCCGTTATTCCTGTGGTCTGGAAGATGCTGCTGATCTGATTGCAGACCTTGCACAGGCTTTAGAGCAGATTTAACTATTTCAGGCTCCCGTTGCGTCTCTTGCTGGCGTGAACGGGAGCCTTTCGTTTTTCTTTGAAGAAAGTATCAATATCACTGTTGGAATCCATTCCCAGAGAAAAAACTTATTACGCACATATTTCTAATTTATAATACTTTTGTAACATTTTCGTTGAAAAATTCAAAAAAGATGTTACAATTAAAAAGGGTCGTGTATGTAATAGGAATGCGACTGGATTCGAGAGGAGATATTGTTTTGAAGAAGAAAATTACTATACTATCATTGTTCCTGATGTTTGCTTTTATGGCTTTTTCCATGCCGGCAAAAGCAGCCAAAATTCCGATTATAAAAAATGGAAAAACGACTTCCCTGAAGGGATCGATCGTGAGTGTTCGATACGGCTCACAAAAGGTAGAGGTATCCAATGTGAGCGGAGCTCCTTCGGTAAAGATTGGATCTAATATTTATATTCCATGTAAAACTTTATTTGCCGATAATGGAATTCATGCCACTTATTCAGAAGGACAGGGTGGCAAGATCGTATTCCGTTATGGAAAACGTAAAGTTATATTTTTTGCCAATAAGAAATATGCCAAAGTAAACGGAACAAAAATGAAGTTGGAATTTGCGCCTTATGTGGTGACTTTCCAGAGCAGCGGAATCGAAGATTTGCTGGTTCCTGCCAGACAGGCGGCCTCTTTCTTCGGATTGAAATATTCTTATAACAACAAAACGAAAACGGTCACTTTAAATGTGAGAGATGGAATACATAATTCGGCGACCAGAGATAAAGCAATCAGCAAGTCTTCTTTTATCGAGAAACTGGGTCCGATTGCGAGGGAGAATTACAGAAGAACAGGAATTCTTGCCTCTGTAACCATGGCGCAGGCGATACTGGAGAGTGGCTGGGGACAATCTTCCCTCGCACAAAACGGGAATAACCTTTTCGGAATGAAGACAAATCTTTCCGGAAATAGTTGGAGTGGAAGTGCCTGGGATGGTGTAAATTATTATAGAAAAGGTACCTATGAATATGGTTCCGGAGGAAGATATTCCACCAAGGCCAATTTCCGTAAATACTCCTGCGTGGAGGATTCCATCGAAGATCATTCTGCTTATCTGTTGAATGCGAAAAACGGAAGCCGGAAAAGATATGCGGGATTAACCAATACAAAAAGCTACAAAAAACAGCTTCAGATTATCAAAAATGGTGGCTATGCTACTTCCGGTTCTTATGTGAGCCAGTTGTGCCGGGTTATCAAAACCTATAATCTGACCAAATGGGATAAGCTTTAAACCGCTCATCATTGGAAAAAGTGTGTAAATTAAAACAGAGAGTTGGATTTGACGGTTCAGAGAAACTATACTATACTGAAAGCAGGTGTTATGCCTGCTTTCTTTTTGTACAAGAACATAGGGCAAATAATTGAAAAAGGAGAAAAATATGGAAACCTTACTTGAAAAGCTGGTGATTTTGATTGCAAAATCCCATAATTATATTCTTACATTGAATGATGCCTATGAAAAGAACTTTTCCGATAAAGAATTACATTTTCTTGTGATCGGCATTATCGGAATGGTCCTGATTCTGGTGATTTACCCGCTGTTTAAGATGCTCAGCGAGAACCATGTACTGATCATTGCATTTATCTATGTGTTTACTCTTATCATTGTTTTGACCTTCGCCATTGAGATCGGACAAAAGTATTCCGGTACGGGGACCATGGATTTTGACGATATCGTATTTGGAGTCATAGGTTTTCTGTTAATGTTTGTTATTTTCGCCATCATCCGGGAAATAATATTGGCGATCTGGAACTTTATTAAAAGATTGGTCGGAAGGTAAGAACCCTTTTGTTATACATTTTTCAGATATATTTATGTACTATGATTATAATTTCACAATTTTTTCATAGAAAATTTTTATTATATGCCATAAGGAACATCGTGGAGGTTTGATAGAGAATGGATAAATTAAAAATTCTTGTTGTAGATGATGAAAGCAGAATGAGAAAACTGGTCAAAGATTTCCTGAAAAAGAAAGGATATGAAGTCATTGAGGCAGCGGACGGCGAGGAAGCTCTTGACTGTTTTTTTGAAGATAAAAGTATCAGCCTGATTATCTGTGATGTGATGATGCCGAAGATTAATGGATTTGAGGTAGTTAAAGAAATCCGCCAATATTCTCAGGTGCCAATCATTATGCTCACAGCCAAGGGAGATGAGAGTGATGAGCTCAACGGATTTGACCTTGGAGTGGATGAATATATTTCGAAACCGTTTAGTCCAAAGATTCTGGTTGCCCGCGTGGAAGCCATTTTACGCCGGAGCAATTCTCTTGCAGCCGGGGAAGTCTTGCAGGCCGGAGGGATTGAGTTGGATATCGCAGCACACGAAGTCAAAATTGATGGAAAGGAAATCACTTTAAGTTTCAAGGAATTTGAACTTCTCACTTATTTTGTGATGAATCAGGGCGTGGCCCTTTCCAGAGAGAAAATTTTGAACGCAGTCTGGAACTATGATTATTTCGGAGATGCCAGAACCATTGACACCCACGTGAAGAAGCTGAGAAGTAAGCTGGGTGATAAGGGAGAATATATCAAGACCATCTGGGGTATGGGCTATAAGTTTGAAGTGGGGTAAAAAATGTGATGAGATATAATAATTCCATTCGTTTTAAGCTCACATCCATTATGATTTTGATTGTCGGATTTGTCATTTATTTTACCTGGTTTTTGAATCTGGCATTTTCAGAACAATATTATGTGGCTTCGGAAAAAGCGAATATTGTAAATACCTTCCACAAGGTAAAAAAGATTTTATCCAAAGATCAGCCGGAGGAAGATGTCATTGAGAGCCTGGAGCAGTTGTCCAACAGCACAAATATCAAAATGATGATTGCCCAGTCCAGTGATTATTATTTTACCCAGAATGTTATTTTCACGAATCTGATCGATGGCAGTAAGACCTATGAAGAGATTCTGGGATATCTGGATCAGATTCGGACTCAGATTATTCTCGGAGAAGAAAATGGAGCATTTTACGGATATTCCAATGGATATCATTTCTTTTCCTGGAATCACAGCTATGATGATGATCTGAATACCCTCATCAAAAAAGGTTATTTTGTCACACAGCTCAAGGATCAGACCAGCGGACAGAGGGGAATCTATCTTTTTGGATTTACAGACGATAATTATCTTATGGCCATGCGGGTATCCATTGAGGGAATCAAGGCAAGTACAGAAATCAGCAGCCGTTTTCTTGCGTATATGGGAATGGCGGGAATTTTCCTTGGCAGCATCATTGTGTTTATGGTTTCAACCCGTTTCACAAAGCCGATTAAAGAAATGGCGATGGTTGCAAATCAGATGACCCAGCTGGACTTTGATGCCAAGATTCATCTGGACAGTGGCGATGAACTGGAGGAGTTGGGTAATTCCATGAATCAGATGTCGGAAACGCTGGAAAAGACCATTGCCGATCTGAAGGCTGCCAACCTGGAACTTCAAAAGGATATCGAGAAAAAAGAGCAGATCGATGAGATGAGAAAAGAATTTCTGTCTCATGTGAGCCATGAACTGAAAACACCGATTGCTCTCATTCAGGGATATGCAGAAGGTTTGAGGGAAAACATTATCGAAGATGAAGAAAGCAAGGATTTTTACTGTGAAGTCATTTCCGATGAAGCTCAGAAAATGAATGTAATGGTTAAGAAATTGCTTACTTTGAATCAGATTGAATTTGGAAACAATCAGCTGGATATGCAGCGATTTGATATCTGTCAGCTCATTCAGAATAAAATTCAGGCTTCCCAGATTCTTTTTGTCAAGAAAAATAATCAGGTGATTTTTGATGAGAAGGGTCCGGTCTATGTGTGGGCTGATGAATTTATGATTGAGGAAGTGTTCAGCAACTACTTGTCCAATGCCCTCAACCATGTCTTTGAAAATGGAACGATTCGGATTTGGTTTGAAAGAAAAGGAAAAGATCTGAGGATTCATGTATATAATGATGGGAATCAGATACCGGAAAAAGATCTGGAGAAGCTTTGGATCAAGTTTTATAAAGTGGATAAGGCAAGAACAAGAGAGTACGGTGGAAGCGGAATCGGTCTGTCCATTGTGGCTGCAACCATGAATGCCCATGGCAAACAGTTTGGAGTGGCCAATCAGGATAACGGTGTGGACTTCTACTTTGATCTGGATGCCGCAAGTCAGGAAACTGAACAAAAAAAGTAAATGAAAAAAGATGTCAATCATGAATTCATGAGAGACATCTTTTTGTGTTTTAAGAACTGTACTTAATGCAATTAGTCTTCAAACAGAGGAAAGCTTCCGCTCTCATCATCATTGAATACATAATATACAGCATTCTCTTCTGGTTTAACGTAGAGGTCCAACTTCAATAAGTCTTTTACTTTTCTGTTTTTATTGCCCTCATCAACCCAGACTTTTTTTGCGTTGGCAATGATTGCCTTGCTCTCAATCTGGTTTCCGCCAAACTGTACGTTAAATGTTGATTTCATGTAAAAATTCCCCTTTCAAATCACGATATGAAATCGCTAATGATATCAATATGATATTCCCCAGTGCTGGACCGGGATATTACAACCTATGATGAAAATTATATTAATGCCATAATTATAATATTACAAAAATAATCAAAAATCAATAAAATAATTATCTTCTGTATTTTTGTAAAAAATATACAGATTTCTATTGCATAATTTATCAAAATCTACTAAAATAAATTCGAAAAATGAAGTACAGGAAGGATAAAAATACATGATTTCAATACTCGATTACGATGCAGGTAACATAAAAAGTGTGGAGAAGGCACTGATTCATCTCGGTCAGGACGCCGTGATCACGCGAGATAAAGATATTATTTTATCCAGCGATAAGGTGATTTTACCGGGCGTTGGAGCCTTTGGAGATGCCATGGGCAAGCTCAGAAGTTATAAATTAGATCAGGTAATTTATGATGTTGTAGATAAGAAGATACCGTTTCTTGGAATCTGTCTCGGATTGCAGCTTCTCTTTGAAACCAGCGATGAGACACCGGGAGTGACCGGCCTTGGTCTGCTGGAAGGAGAGATTAAGCGCATTCCGGATCAGGAAGGCTTGAAGATTCCTCATATGGGTTGGAATTCCATCCATGTGAAAGAAGGAGCTACTCTTTTTAAGGGGATTCCGCAGGATCCGTATGTTTATTTTGTGCATTCTTATTATCTGGCTGCAAAGCATGAGGAGGATGTGGCAGCGACAACCTTCTATTCCACAAATATTCATGCCTCTGTGGAACATGACAACATTTTTGCATGCCAGTTCCACCCGGAGAAGAGCAGCACTGTGGGATTAAAAATATTAGAGAACTTTATTTCCCTTTAAACAGATTCAAAAGAATAGATATAGAAGGAGTACAAAATATGTTTACAAAAAGAATCATTCCCTGCCTGGATGTCCATGCCGGCAGAGTTGTGAAAGGTGTGAATTTTGTTAATTTAAGAGATGCAGGAGATCCGGTGGAGATTGCGGCAGCCTATGATAAAGCGGGAGCCGATGAGGTGGTATTCCTCGATATCACTGCATCTTCCGATGCCAGAAAGACAGTGGTTGATATGGTTCGCCGAGTGGCCGAGAAAGTATTTATTCCGTTTACTGTCGGCGGCGGAATCCGCACTGTCGATGATTTTAAGGCAATTTTAAGAGAAGGAGCCGATAAAGTATCTGTCAATTCCTCTGCTATCATGCGTCCGGAGTTAATCAGCGAGGCGGCAGATAAATTCGGAAGTCAATGTGTGGTGGTAGCCATCGACGCCAAGCGCAGAGAGGACGGAAGCGGCTGGAATATCTTCAAGAATGGCGGTCGGATCGATATGAAGATGGACGCGGTAGAATGGGCCATGCGGGCAGAAAAGTTGGGTGCCGGCGAGATTCTCCTTACCAGCATGGACTGTGACGGCACGAAAGCCGGCTACGACCTGGAGTTGACCAGAATTATCTCCGAAAATGTCTCCATCCCGGTTATCGCCTCCGGCGGAGCAGGAACGAAGGAGCATTTCTACGATGCCTTTGAAGAGGGAAAAGCCGATGCTGCACTGGCGGCTTCCCTGTTCCATTTCAAAGAGCTGGAGATTATGGATCTGAAACACTATCTGTCGGATAAAGGAGTACCAATGAGACTGTAATTTATAAGAGATGAACAGACAGAAAAAAGAGATGGGGCTGTCGCACCAAAAACAGCCCTACCCTATGGCATAATCGCAGATAAGTTGCGTTTTGCTACTCAACTTTCGAACGTTTATGGAAACGCCATTCGCGCTAAACTCGCTAACGCTCAGACAACGCGCTCGGTGGCGGATTCGTTCTCAAGTTTCGTTACGCAAAACCTGCAAAGCATCTGCTCTCTATACCATAGGCATCCACACTTTTTCTTCCTAGTGAAGCTGACGGATGTTCGTCAGTTTTTCTTTCCAAACGTAGCTGTAGGTATCCAAAAGATCCTGTACTTCTAATGGTTTCCGACCAATCAGTTTCTCAACATCATGGGAGACAACACCCATTTGTCCACTGGCGATACCGCCTTCGTTTGTTACCATATCCATGGTACAGAATGGAACCGGAGACTGGGACTTATCGCCATCTGTTGTTGTTGGAATATGAAGGGCTTCCAGATAAGAACGGAATTCATCATCATCCATCGGTACAAATTTAAAATCAATACCGGATTTTTCTGCAATCATATTGCAGATATCGCGCTGGCTGATCGGTGTCAGACTGGTAAGATCATAATCCTTATTACGCTCACCTTTTCCTAAAAGCAGGGCAGCGGCACAGGCAGCACTGTCATCCTTGGCAATGTAGGTAGCTTTTCCTTCTTTTGCATTGGTGCCCCATACATTGTTGCTTAACATGGCAAGAATAACAGAAACGGTAAGGTAATTCTCCATGTAAAGGTTGTTTCTCATGATATTGTACTCAATGCCGGAAGCTTTCAGATAAGCTTCTGTTGGTCTGTGGTCTTCGAGTACATACTGATGATAACCTTCACGATTAGCTCCGAAGAAGGAAGTATAGGTAATGTGTTTTACACCGGCTGCTTTGCAGGCATCAATCACATTTTTGTGTTGTTCCACTCTGTGTGGTCCGTTGATAATGCTAGATACAAAGAAAATACGGTCGCCGCCGGTAAATGCCTCGATCATTTCTTAATTGGCCTGACGGATGGTAACGCCTTTTGCTTCCCATGCTTCTTTCTTTTCCTTAGGCAGACGGTCAAGGAAAGGACAGGTAAAAATCAGCTGTTCTCCCGGAACTTCCTTTAACATATTGTTTGCAACTCTTCCTCCCAGCTGACCATCGCAGCCTGTTACAATGTAATACATAAAAACTCCTCCTTATATAAAAAATATTTATTTAATATCCTTATTTGTATGAATTTTAACAAAAAAAATGCAGAAAGTGAAATAATAATGTAATATAATATATAAATAAAATTTATTAATGGAGGAAATCATATGGATAATAAACAATTAGAGTGTTTTCTCAGTCTGGCGGAAACTTTAAATTTTTCCACCACTGCCCGGTGCGGGAATGTCTTTTTATGAGGATATGAAAGAAGTTATGGTGACGATCAATCAGAGTATTGTGAAAGCCAGGAATTTTGCAGAACGCTTTGATGAACGATATATTATCGCTTATGAAAATAATGATCTGGCAATCCGGTATCTTTCCAAGATCGTCAAAAGCTTTATGGAAGTTTTTCCAAATGTGCAGGTAGAATTGAAGATGGTGGATTTTCAAAGAAAAAATACGGTGTTTCTGGAGGATAAGGCAGATTTTCTCTTTACCGTACGGGATTCCATTATTAAAATACCGCAGACAGATTACAGGGAACTGTACATAGGACGGTTTATGTGCATTCTATCTGAGAAACATGAATTAAGTGAAAAAAAGAGTCTGTCCTTTGAAACTCTGAATGGAGAGACGCTGGTATTATTGAATCCATCCTTATGTCCGAAAGAAATGAAACGAATGGAAGAACAGATTATTGAAGCCTGTCCGGACTCTCCGGTATTATATGTGGATAATCAGCTTAGTGGATGTACATTGGCAAGCTGTGAACTGGGGATTGCCATTATGCCAGATTTTATTTATCATGCAACGGCAACATTATGTATGATTCCGCTACAGACATCAGAGGTGATTTCTTACGGAGCTGTCTGGCACACGCAGGACCGTCGGAAACAAACACGCTGTCTGTTAGAAGTGGCAGAGAGAATTTTCCGGGCAGGATTTCGCAGTCAATTGGATGGTCTTCAATCTACCTGATGTTCTTCACAGCAGATTCTCCGTTTTTTTTCTGGACAAATGATAAAGAAAGTTTATAATAATCTTATAAAAGGTGCAGAAAAAAGTCGGACAGACAGAGGAAAACAGAAGAAAAGGGGGAGACTGCCATATGGATATGCAGCAACTGATCACCTATGTGGAGGAACTGACATTTAAGACATCGATGCTTGGCTATGACAAAGACGAGGTAGATATGCAGCTCGATAAGATCTGCGACGAGATTGAAGATATCGTAAAGGCCAAGGACCAGGAGATTGAGACACTGAAAAAAGGTGCGGGAGCGAATGCACCGCTTTGGGAGAAACCGGATGAGACAGAAACAGAGCCGGAAGTAAGTAAGCAGCCGGAAGGAAAACAGGTGGAGCAGTCGGCAGAGTCTTCCCAGGCACTGGAAGAATTAAGAGCGGAGCTTACGGCAGCGAAGGCAGAGCTTGTCACCACAAAGGCAGAATTGTCTGAAGTGCAAAAGCAGGCAGAGCAGGCGAAACAGCAGGCCGGTGAGGCACGAAAGGAAGCCGAAAGCGCAAAAGCAGCGGCGAAGCCGGCAACAACGGACGAAGCCTATGAGCGTTACATGAAGAACGCGGATCTTTTATGTAAACAGCTTTCCGATCTGGAAAACCGGGAAGCAGGAATTCTCGCCAGTGCTGCAGAAAAAGCACAAAAGGAGAGAGAGCAGGCGCAGAAAGAGGCACAGGAAATTATCAGCGAGGCAAGAAAGACCGCAGAAAGTATTATAAAAGATGCACAGGCACAAAAAGAAGCGGCACTTGAAGAAGCAAAGAAACTCCATGAAGAAAACCTGATGAAGGCAGCGAAGGAACAGAAACACTGCGATGAGCTGACTGCACAAAAAGAGGCGATTGCCAAATCTCTCCAGCGTATTATGGAAGAGACAAACCGCCTTGTGGAGAAGATAAAAGCGTAAAGCATGACAGATAAAAAGTCACCCCGTAAAAACGGGTAAAGAAATAAAGGGACAGCCTTTGGGGGCTGTTCTTTTTTTCATAGATTCTTTCATTCATTTATGGTATGATAGCAGGCGTATTACAAAAAAGATAAGTGAGGTTAACATGATGAAATTAGTGATTTTTGATATGGACGGCTTGATGTTTGACACAGAGAGGGTAAATCGCCGGGCATTTATGGAAGTGGTAAAGGAAAAAGGCTTTGAACCGACTTATGAACAGTTTGCAGAAAGCCTCGGAATGAACGCAAGTGACAATCAGGCACTGTATGAAAGACTTTACGGAAAAGACGTGGATGGAAAGGCCATTTACAAGGAAATCGGAATCCGGGCAAAAGAAATCATAAAAAGAGAAGGAGTCCCGGTAAAGGAAGGCCTGCGGGAAATTCTGGAAGTCATTGCCGAAAATAAGATTCCCATGGCAGTTGCCAGCGGTTCGGAGATGGAAGTGATTCTTCAATATATGAAAGATGCAGGAATCAGCGATTACTTCCGGATGGTACTTTCTGCCTGTGAAATTGAACGGGGAAAACCGTTTCCGGACATTTTTCTGGAAATATGCCGTCGCATGAAAGTGGATCCGGAGGATGCCCTTGTGCTCGAAGATTCAGAAAACGGTGTCCGGGCTGCTCTTGCGGGAAATCTGCCGGTCATTAATGTGCCTGATCTGAATGAAATCCCGGAAGAGCTCCAAAAACAGTGTCTTGCAGTGATCGGAAATCTGAGAGAAGCGATCCCGTATATCCGCTGATATGAAGTAAGAAATAGTGACCGGAACAAAATTTTTGCATAGGATAAAAC